>DSDE01000398.1 GCA_011049095.1 Fidelibacterota bacterium | reverse complement strand
ATTCATAGATGTATAGTCCATTTGAAACAGAGTTTCCAGCCTGATTTGTACCATGCCATTTAATTTCATGATAACCTTTTGAATATGAGCCATCAGCTAAAGTTATTATCTTTTCACCGATTATGGAATAAATAGTGATTTTAACAAATGAGCCTTCGGGCAGACCAAACCCAATGGTCGTAGATGGATTAAACGGATTTGGATAATTACCGGATACCTCAACATTTTCAGGAACAGACAGCACAGAAAATTCTGATATTTCGCTTTGTGATTTTGCAAGACTACCATTAAATAAACACCAGGAGTTGTAATTTTTCCACCGTGGAAATAAGCTATTTTATTTGTAATTGGGGACCAAATTGGGCACCCATCCTTCATAAACGAGGGTGAGTCTTTTTGTTCATCATTTTCAGTCAATAAGCTACAGGAAAAAATAATGTGATTAATATTAAAATATGTCCTAATTCCATAAAATCCTTTATTTTTTTGTGAAAAAAATGAGTCCCCTCCGAAAAGTATTTTTTCCAGGATGCTGATTGACGCTGTTTTTTGAGATTTTGTGGGCATATTAAGACTTGTAACAGTATTTTGGCAGATAATAAGCTGTAAGGTTGGTATTGGGGGAAGCATTTCTTCTCAATTTTCGCCCTTTTTACCTAGTTTCTTCGCTCTTCTCTTCATTTTTACCCCATTTTTACAAATTTGGAGACATGGTTCCCACGATTCTTCGAAAATTGATGCTTATCGCGCGGGCAAAAGCACGGATAATCGCTCGAGCCAAAGCTCGATAGCGAATCTTGTTCTTCGCTTTCCCAATGTATCGGGACACTTCGGCAGGCTCAGCGCATCGCTGCGTGACCGCACTTCTTCACTTCGAAATATTTTTCTCTCTGCTTTTATAAGCAAATATACGAAAATATCACAATAATAGCAAGCTATATATCTGTTATTATTATTGTTATCAAATGTTTCAACGACCGTCAACATCAATTCTTTGTTGATACCCTCATAGACTTTTCGGAGTGGCTCATTATTCATTGTTCACTGTTCATTCTCCTCACTTCTCACCTATTAGTACTGATAGAATCCCCGACCGGTTTTGCGTCCCAGATAGCCGGCATCGACCATCTTTTTCAGGAGGGGACAGGGACGATATTTACTGTCGCCTAGACCTTGATGAAGCACTTCCATAATGCTCAGACAGGTATCCAGGCCAATAAGGTCAGCCAAAGTAAGCGGTCCCATGGGATGGGCCATTCCCAGCTTCATGATTTCGTCAATGGCCTCTTTGGTGGCGACGCCTTCCATCAGGGCATAAATGGCTTCATTAATCATGGGCATTAAGATGCGGTTAGCGATAAATCCCAGATAATCATTGACTTCAACGGGTGTTTTGCCCAGTATTTTGGCAAGAGCAACGACAGTTTCGGTGGTTTCATCGCTGGTTTGCAGACCGCGAATCACTTCCACCAATTTCATCATCGGCACCGGATTCATAAAGTGCATACCAATAACTTTATCGGAGCGCTTGGTGACAGCGGCGATTTTGGTAATGGATATAGAGCTGGTATTGGTGGCTAAAATGACATTTTCTCCAGCCAGCGTATCCAGTTTTTGAAAGAGCTCCAGTTTCAGCGCCTCATTTTCGGTGGCAGCTTCCACGATGAAATCCACATTTTTGACGGCTTCCAGATCGGTGCTTGCTGTAATTCTGCCGAGACTTTCTTCCATGTGCGCAGCGGTGATTTTCTCTTTTTTGAGTTCCCGCTCCATATTTTTGCGAATGGTGGTCAGTCCCCGCTGAACAAATTCGTCTTTGATATCAATGAGCGTGACTTGCAAACCGTGCTGACACATCACATGGGCAATGCCATTCCCCATAGTTCCTGCGCCAATAACGGCGGCTTTTTTGATATCCATTTTTATTCCCCTTTTCTTAAAGTTTTTCCACGATGAGGGCTACTGCTTCACCGCCGCCAATGCAGAGGCTTGCCAGTCCGTAGCGGCATTCTTGTTTATTCATCGCGTGAAGCAAGGTTGTGAGGACTCGTGCACCGGATGCGCCGATTGGGTGACCCATCGCAATAGCGCCGCCGTTGATGTTCACTTTTTCTTTGGGAATATTGAATTTGCGCATCGGCAGAAAAGCAACGTGGGCAAAGGCTTCATTGATTTCCCAAAGGTCTATCTCATCGGCAGTTAATCCGGCTTTTTTCAGAACTTTTTCGATGGCCAGCAGCGGTGCGGAGGCAAATTTTTCGGGAGCGTGGGCTGCGCTGGCCTGGGCTATCACCTTCGCCATAGGTCTATAGCCCAATTCCTCAGCTTTTTCAGCGCTCATAATCAGCGTTGCGGAAGCGCCGTCATTGATTTTGCTGGCATTTGCCGCGGTGATGACGCCATCTTTTTCAAAAGCAGGACGCAGGCTAGCCATTTTGGCGAAATTGGCGCGGGTCGGTTCTTCGTCAATCTCAACCAAAATAGGATCGCCTTTTTTCTGGGGAATAAGCACGGGAATGATCTCATCCTTGAAAGCGCCATTTGCCGTGGCGGCCTGAGCCCGTTCATAACTCATTTTGGCAAATTCATCCATCTCTTCCCTAGTCAGTTTCTCATCTTTGGCCACACCTTCGGCACAGCTTCCCATGTGAACCTGACTGTAAACATCCCACAAACCGTCGACAATAATTCCGTCCAGAACCTGTGAATGCCCCAAACGGTAGCCGTCACGGGCTTTGGGAAGAATGTAGGGAACATTGCTCATACTCTCCATTCCACCGGCAATGATGATATTGGCATCGCCAACCTGAATAGCCTGAGCCGCCAGCATAACCGATTTCAGTCCCGAACCACACACTTTATTAATGGTCATAGTCTGCACCGATTGAGGCAGTCCGCCAAAAAGCGCTGCCTGTCTGGCAGGACTCTGTCCTTCTCCCGTGGCGATGACATTTCCCATAATGACCTCATCGACTGCTTCTGGATTGAGTTTATTCCTCTCTATTAGCGATTTTACCATTAAAGCGCCAAGTTTAGGCGCCGGGACTGCTGCCAAAGCTCCCTGAAATGAGCCGATGGGTGTTCGCACCGCATCAATAATTAGCACGTCTCTTAATTGTTTCATTTTTTTCTCCTTTTGTGTTTACTTTTAAACTCAAAGATTAAAGCTCATAGCTCAAGGTGGAAGGTGGAAGGTGGACGGTGGAAGGTGGAAAGAAATGGAGAATCGGTCAATGAGCGAAGCCGAAAGGTTTACTTTTCGCAAAGTTCTTAACCTTAACCTTAACATCAACTTCATCTTACTTCACAAATCTCGTAGGGCTGTAGATGGAAATATCTTCACTGAGTTCACCGGCGATGGCTTCAGCGGCATATTTCCCGATGATGGTGCCAAAGGCCATACCGTGGCCGGTAAATCCTGCCGCGATGAAGATGCTGTTTTTGCCGGGAAGGGGTCCCAACAGCGGCAGACCGTCGCGGCTGAAGCCCATGGTGCCGGCCCACTGATGGCTCACCGTCAATTTGGGAAGCTGCGGAAATTTTCCCCGAATATAGTCCAACAATCCCTGAACAGCTTTATCTTCAATATTTTCATTATAGTGAAAAGCATCACCGCCGGGCATATTCTCCCGCCAGCCGCCGATAATCAGTTCTCCGCTTTGCAATTGCCGGAAATATTCAAACCCGAAATTGGCATACATTGCACCGGTGAGGTAGCGCTTGTCCAGAGGTGCGGTGGCGATGACCTGACCTCGCACTGGAATGATGAGCCCTTCATAGCGGCTGTCTAATTGCTGTGTCCAGGCATTTGTGGCCAAAAGCAGCATTTGTGCCGTCACTTTGCCCTTCGCGGTATGGATGACAGGCCGGTTTTCGCCATCGCTGCTGATTTTACTTACGGGACTTTCATCAAAGAGCTGCACATTTTTCTGCTCCTGATGAATAAATTTGGCCAGTCCGGTAACATAGCGGTAGGGGTGAAAAGCAAAATTTGAATTTAAAAACAATCCGCCAAAGAAAGCGTCAGTTTTTAGAATGTCGCGAACTGCTTCAGCCGGCAGATAGTCACAGTCAAAATGGTCGCTGTGCATTGCCTTAGCCGTTTCCCGCACTTCCGCATCTTCCTGCTCTGAGTCTGCCAGCAGGTAGCTTCCTTCTCTTTCTGCATTGGCCCTGATGGCACAGTTTTCTATATTCTCAATAAGATGAGAAATACCTTTTTCAGAATCACTCCAGAGACGCTTCGCCTTATCGCGCCCGATGATATTCACCGCCCGTGAATAGTGTTCTACTGGGCCGCTGATGACAAATCCGGCATTTCTCCCGCTGGCGCCTGTGCCGATACAGCGATTTTCCAGGAGGATGACAGACGCGCCCAGCTCTGCAAGTCGTTTCGCGGCCGTAATACCCGTGATTCCACCGCCGATAATAGCCAGATCTGCCGTGAGGTTCTGCCGCAGGGGATCAAATCTTAAAATTTCATCTTTCAGCCAAAAAACATTTTCATAAGGGGGCTCTATTTTCTTTTTGTTAGTCACGCGCAGATATCCTTTCTGTCTATTCCATCGGCATAAATTAAAACCTAAGAATTGTGAATGCCATAGTTTACTGCTTTTTTTTGAGGGCAATGATGAAATATATCCAATTTTATTATTCCAAAATCCCTTTCGTTTTAGTTTATGAAAAAACACCGTGTTTTTTATCACAAATTATTCTTTTTATTTGAATCCTATATATAAATTTGTTAAATATGCCTAATGAATAATAGAAGTGCAGAGAGGTTCTGATGAAGATAAAATTCTGGGGAGTTCGCGGTAGTATCCCGACGCCGCCCACAAGTGAACAGATTGAGCAAAAAATGCGGATGGTTTTGGAAAAAGCCGCAGAGACGAATATTTCCACACCTGAAAAACGAGAGCTTTTCCTTCGAAACATGTCATTTGTTGAGGCAGGATTGATTGGCGGAAATACGGCTTGTGTCACGATTGAAGCGAATAATACATTGATTATTCTGGATATGGGTTCCGGTCTCGTGCGTCTTGGCAATGAGCTGATTGAAAAGCAGCAGAATAATGGCGGCCTGGATATTCATATTTTTATGAGTCATACCCACTGGGATCATATTATGGGTTGGCCTCTTTTTAAACCTGCGTTTTATTCACAAAATAAGATCACCTTTTATAGTGTGCATGCTGATTTTGAAGAAAGACTCAATTTACAGCAGGATTTTAGATTTTTTCCTGTATCATTATCCCATATGGCGAGCCAAAAGAAGTTTGTTGTATTAGAGCCGGACAGCGAGATTACGATTAAGGGAATCTCCATTCGCAACACACTTCAATATCATCCTGGAAAAAGCTATGCTTATCGGGTTACATATGGAAATAAGAGCATGGTTTATGCCACTGATTCAGAATATAAAACACTTGATGATGATCTGAGCTTGAGCCACGTCAATTTCTTTAGAAATGCAGACCTTTTAATTTTTGATGCAATGTACACATTTGAAGAGGCGATTCACAAGGAAGACTGGGGGCATTCATCAGCTTTGCTGGGAATTGACCTGTCAGTGCAGGCAAATGTGAAAAATCTGGCGCTTTTTCACCATGAGCCTGATAAAGACGATTTTACAGTACAGTCTATGCTTCACCGTTCCCTTAATTATAAAAAAATCAACTATCCTAAAGCGCCTCTCGACGTTTTTCTTGCATATGAAGGGCTTGAGCTCAAACTATAGATATAGATTCAAGAAGCCGCTTATTTCTTGTTTCGCTTTTATCTTTATAATTATCAAATGTTTAATAGTTATTATGGAAAGTGAGGAAATACAATGGCGGATATAAATCAGCCAAAGGAAAATGAGCTGCTTCATAAAATCAACGACGAATTAATCAAGCTGATCAGCACGGTTCCGGAATCGGAGTCAAAGCTTTCACTTCAGCCAAATGAGGCGGCAAAGAAATTGGCTGCTATTGCTTCGCAAAAAGCAGCAACTCTGGCGGGCGGGCTTGCGCTGCCGCCGGGTCCTTGGGGAATACTCACCATTCTCCCCGATTTGGTCGGCGTCTGGAAAATTCAGAGTCAGTTGGTGGCCGATATTGCTGCAGTCTATGGAAAATCTGCTCAGCTCGGACGAGAAGCGATGATTTATTGCCTTTTTCGGCATAGCGCTGCCCAACTAATGCGGGATTTGCTGGTCAGAGCCAGCGGAAGGGTTCTCATTCGACGAGCTAGTCTCCGTTTTATTCAAAAACTTATGCGCAGTATTGGCATCCGTATTACCCAGCGGATTATCGGGCGGACTCTCAGCAGGTTTATACCTCTGTTTGGCGCTGGCGCGGTTGCTGCCTATGCATGGTATGATACTAAACAGGTGGCAGAATCTGCCATAAAACTTTTTTCTCAAGATGGCTCATTTTTATCTAAGGAGGAGCCTATTGATGTAACCGATACGGATTGTATCGATACTTAATTAGCTTTTTTTTCTGACCAGAAATGACTATATGCTGACATCAAGCATTTCAAGTGTCTTTTTGGCAGCAATCTGACTTGCTTCTTTTTTGCTTTTACCAACGCCAGAACCATAAGACTGTTTGCCGATAATGACAGTTATTGTAAACTCTTTGTTGTGATCAGGGCCATCTTCACTGGTTACCACAAACTCGGGGTCTTCTTTATTTCCTTTTTGGCAGAATTCATAAAGCAGCCCTTTGTAGTTTTGAGTATCTGGTGAGGGTATGACGGTGTGATGCTTTACCAACAGCGTCTCATGAACAAATCGCCATGCTGCATCGTATCCGTTTTCCAGATAGAGTGCGCCAACGAAGGATTCATAAATATCACAAAGGATTGAATGTAAGTTCCGGATATTATCTTTTTCTGCACCTTTGCCTAAATGTAGATAGTTGCCAAAGCCTATCTCTTTGCTGGTGAGCGCCAGAGTTGTCTGATTGACAAGCTGAGCTCTGATTTGTGTTAATTTTCCCTCTGAATGGTCAGGAAAATTTTTGTAGAGAAATTCACTCACAATGAGCTCAAGCACTGCATCACCTAAAAATTCCAGCCGTTCGTAGCTGCTGTTTCTTGTTTCTAAATCCGGGTTAATGGCGCTGCTGTGAATGAATGCCTGTTCAAAGAGTTCGCTGTGATGCAAAATAGTTCCTGTCAATTCCTGAATCTGTAAAAGGAGTCTGGTAAGGTCTGGCTTTTCTTTTTCTTTTTGAAGCCACTTTTTGAATAACTCAAATAGTGGCTTAATATTTTTTAAAAAGGATGGAGGCATTGTGTCCGCCAAAGCCAAAAGCATTGCTGATGACCGTTTGAATGTTTTTTTGAACTGCCTGATTTGGGGTGTAGTCGAGGTCGCAATCAGGGTCCGGTGTTTTTAAATTAATTGTCGGAGGAATGATTCCGGTTTGAAGCGCCATAAGTGATGCAATGGCTTCAACGCCACCGGCAGCCCCCAGTAAATGTCCTGTCATTGATTTGGTGGAACTGATGGCAAGTTTTGCGCTGTGTTTCCCAAATACTTTTTTGATTGCCGCAGTTTCAATAGCATCATTGAGGGGTGTGGATGTACCGTGTGCGTTGATATAGTCGATATTTTCCGGTTTCAGGCCGGCATCACGAATGGCATTTTCCATAGCAACAATAGCGCCTCTTGCATCGGGGTGGGGCGCCGTCAGATGGTGGGCATCTGCACTGAGACCTATTCCGCTAATTTCTCCATAGATCTCAGCGCCCCGCTTCAGGGCATGCTGCAGCTCTTCCAAAACTAAGACTCCAGCGCCTTCAGCGATAACAAATCCATCACGGTCTTTGTCAAAGGGACGAGAAGCTTTGTCTGCTTGGCTATTTCGTTTGCTGAGGGCTCTCATTTGAGAAAAGCCGGCTACTGCCAAAGGTGTGACCGCCGCTTCAGAGCCGCCACAAACAATTATATCAGCATCGCCAAATTGAATATGCCGATAAGCAAGAGCGAGAGCATGATTGGCCGATGCGCATGCAGAAGAGACACTGTAATTGAGCCCGCGAAAACCATATTTAATACTGATGTGACCGCTGGTGATGTCGGGAATCATTTTAGGAATTAAGAAAGGCGAAACCCTGCGATGTCCTTTTTCTCGAAGAAGGTCCTGCTGTTCAGAAAAGGTGCCGATTCCTCCGATTCCACTGGCAATCAGTACACCAACCCTATCATTTTGGATATTATCATTTTGGATATTAGATTGATGGATGGCTTCTTCAGCTGCAATGACGCCAAATTGAGTGAAGCGATCCATTTTAGATGCTTCCTTGGCGTCAATCAATTTTTCAGCATCAAAATTTTTCACCTCTCCGGCTATCTTTACAGGGAAGGGCGCTGAGTCAAATAGTGTGATGGGTCCTATGCCGTTTTTTCCCTGAGTAAGCCCTTGCCAAAATAAATTTAGACCAGTAGCCAAAGGCGAGATGATTCCCATTCCGGTAATAACGACCCGACGATACATTGGCGTGAAGATCAGGAAAGGTTTTTCAAATATTGATAGACATTACCAACGGTTTTTAGCTCCTTGGCATCATCATCAGAGATGCTAAGCTCAAATTTATCTTCCAAGCTCATAATTAATTCTACCGTATCCAGAGAGTCAGCTCCCAGATCATCTATAAAGCTTGCTTCCATTGTGACCTTTTTTTCGTCAACTTTCAGTTTGTCTGCCACCAGGTCTCTTAATTCTTCAAATGTGATATTTTCCACGTTTTGTTCCTTTTCTTTGAGGTTAATATACCATACCGCCATCAATGATGAGAGTTTGGCCAGTAATGTATCCGGCATAATCTGATGCCAGAAAACGGACAGCTCCGGTGAGATCATCGGCTGTGCCGGTCCGGTTCAACGCGATTCCAGATACGATTTTTTCCTTTATTTCTTCTGAAAGACCGGCTGTCATATCTGTTTCGATAAAGCCGGGCGCTATACAATTGACTCGAATATTTCTGGGGGCCAGCTCTTTTGCCAGCGATTTCGTCAGGGCGATTATACCTGCTTTACTTGCTGCATAGTTGGCCTGTCCGGCATTTCCGGTGATGCCGATAACAGAGCTGATAAGGATAATGGTTCCGCTTCGTGCTTTCATCATCGGGCGGCTCAGCTCACGGGAAAGAAGAAATGCCGACTTGAGATTTGTTTCCAGCACTGAGTCCCAGTCATCATTGCTCATACGCATAATCAGCTTATCTCGGGTGATTCCCGCTGCATTGACTAGAATGTCAACTTTCTTAAATTGCGCTATGATGCAAGCGAGTTTTTCAGTGATAGCGGCCTCGTTGGTGACGTCTAAAGCCATTGTGTGAATGTTTCCGCTAGCTATTTCAGAGAGTTTCTTCAAATTTTCCTCTGAGCGGGCGGAGGCGATGACTATGGCGCCGCTTTCTGCAAAAGCCAGGGCGATAGCTCTGCCGATACCGCGGCTGGCTCCAGTGACCCAGACGACTTTATTTTGAAAGTTTATGTTCATTCTGAATATTCTCCAGTTCTGCAACCGTTCCGATACTATTCACACTGACATCAGGATTAATGCGCTTGATGAGTCCCTGTAAAACTTTTCCTGGTCCGATTTCGACAAAATGAGTGAAGCCGTCTTGTATCATATTCTCAATAATATTTTCCCATAATACGGGCTTCTCTATTTGTAAAATCAGGTTTTTGCGAATTTTTTCAATTGAGCGGGTTGGCAGGGCATCAATATTTGCATAGATTGGGAAAGTCGGAGCTTCTAGGGGAAATGTTTCCAAAGCCAGCGCAAGCTCTTGTGTGGCAGCTGACATGAGTGGTGAATGGAAGGCGCCGCCAACTTCCAATTGGATAACTCGGGAAGCGCCCATTTCTTTTGCCAATTTCATCGCCTGCAAGACGGCGCTGCTTTCTCCTGATATGGCTATTTGATTGGGTGAGTTGTAGTTAGCTATCTGTACGATTCCATATTCTGCAGCTCTTTGGCAGGCTTCCATCACCAGCTTGGCCTCCAAATTGAGGATGGCTGCCATTGTGCCAGGATTTTCCACACCCGCCGCTTGCATATTTTCTGCCCTGAGTTTGACAAGCTTCAGCGCCTCTTCAAATGAAAAAACACCTGCAGAATAAAGGGCAGAATATTCTCCAAGGCTATGACCGGCACCAGCTTGGCAATTGAAAGCATATTCCTTGCGAATAATCTCACTGATTATGGCGCTTACAGTGAAAATAGCAGGCTGTGTAAAGCGGGTTTCTGTTAAGTCTGCTAGGGGGCCTTGGAAGCATTTTTCTGAGATGGAATAACCCAGCGCTTCATCGGCTTTATCAAACATTTTTTTTGCCAGTGAATATTTTTGATAAAAATCGAAGCCCATGCCTACAAATTGGCTGGCTTGCCCCGGAAAAATGCAGGCTGTTTTCATCAGCTCATTCCCCATTTTATAAGTGTTGAACCCCAGGTAAAGCCAGCTCCAAAGGCTGCCAGCAAGAGAAGATTACCGGGTTTTAGTATCTTTTTGTCTGTTGCTTCGCAAATACCCAAAGGTATTGTTGCGGCAGTTGTATTTGCATATCTGTCAATATTAATCAAAACCTGATTTTTCAATAAGCCTAAACGTTCTGTTGTGGCGTCGATAATCCTTTTATTTGCCTGGTGTGGAATAAAGAGCGTCAAATCGGAGCCCTTGAGTTTGTTTTTTCTGAGGATTTTTTCTGACACTTCTTCCATTCCCTTAACGGCAAATTTAAAAACAGTTTTCCCGTCCTGATAGATAAAATGCATTTTTTTTTCCACGGTCTCGTGGCTGGCCGGATTGCGGCTGCCGCCGCCAGGCATGTAAAGGTAATCTTTTCCACTGCCATCAGTATAGAGGATTTCATCTAAAATTCCGTAATCTGTTGATGGCTCAAGGAGAATTGCTGCAGCTGCATCACCAAAAAGAATCCTTGTATTTCGGTCGCTTTGATTCGTGATGGCAGACATTTTATCTGCCCCGATGACAGCAACTTTTTTTGCCATTCCACTGCGGATATAGGCATTGCCGACTGAAAGTGCATAGAGAAATCCACTACAGGCGCCACTGAGATCAAAACCCCAGCCTTTTGAATGGTTAAGTTTTTGCAGAACTAAGGCTGCAGTCGATGGGAAAAACATATCAGGTGTGACTGTAGCTACGATAAGCAGGTCAATATCATCGGCTTTTAAATTATATTTATCCAGCATATCTTTTGCTGCTTCAGCAGCCATATCAGAGGTGCTTTCATTCACTGTGGCTATTCTTCGCTCCCGAATACCTGTTCTGCTGTAAATCCATTCATCGCTTGTGTCGAGCACCTTTTCCAGCTCTTTATTCGTCAGAATAGTTTGAGGTAAATATGATCCCATTGCAGTAATCATTGCTTTAGGCAAGCTTTGTGTCATCACTTTTTCTCCTTTTTAATAAATCCGGTTACCGGAGCAACTGACTGTTTATTCCTAAACAATTCGGCTGCTTCAATAGCGGGAAGAAAAGAGCCTGTGATGACTGCTTTGCTACGGAAAAAGTCTATAAAAATGAAAAAATCCTGGTGAAACATACGATTCACCAGAATTTTGGAAGCAGCCGCAAAGCTATGAACAAATTTTATTGCGCGATGCAATAAGTTCATAAAATAGAGTACAGTACTTTATTTTTCTTTCGGCGTGATGACAGGTTTACCGTTGTAGTAGCCACAGTTGGGACAGACGTGGTGGGGTAGTTTTGGCTGTTCACAGTGACTACAGTTTACAACCATAGGTACGGCAAATTTATAGTGTGTTCGGCGTTTTGCGCCGCGGGTGTGTGAATGACGTCTTTTTGGCAGAGCCATAATAACCTCCTTTTCATAGATTTATTTGTGATCGAATTAATTTAAGTTTTTCCCAGCGAGGATCAGCTCTCTCTTCTTTTGCAGGTGCGGAGGCCCTATTGAGGTTTAGTCCGGTTATTGCATCGAGCCCCTTGCAATCGGAACGGCATTTTTTGGTATAGGGATAGGCTAAAAGCAGAGTTTCGCGAATATATGCGCTGAAATCTATTTCTACATCATTGTGAGCAAGAGGGATGAAATCATCTGTCGATTCATCTGAATCATAACTGATATACACGGCAATTGGTTCGGAGATTTCTTGTGTAAATTCATCTAAGCACAGATCACACTGAAAGCGGGCGTTTGCGGTGACGGTGCCGCTTGCGTAGTATTTTTCACCCATTTTATATATTTCTAAAATCGCAGATATTTCACCATCGATTTCCGGAATGTCTAGCGCAGCGCCTTTCGCGGTCAGGCTGAACATTTTCTTTTTCATGGTAATGTGGGAGATCAAAACTTTCATAGCCGGTAATTTTACATTATTTTATTTTAATTCACAAGATTTGTTTTTAGTAGTCTGCAATCTCCATCCAGCGAATCAGTCGCATTTCAAAAGGGTGGTGCAATGACTTATGATATGGCCGGACTCTAACACTGTATTTATATGTGCCTGCATTGGGCAAATCAATTGTGCCGTTGTAGAGATAGCGGTCATTGCTTTGGCGGCTGGACAGCGTTAATTCCTGAATGAGAACAGGCCCCTCCTGTTCAAACCCGTCGCGAAGCATATAGACTTCAGCAATCACATCATCTGGTTTTAGGTTGCCTAATTTAATTTCAGCGCTGATTCTAATTTGCAATTCGTTCGTAAATTCTTCGTGAGGATTGATTTCAGTAATCCAAACTTGCGTCCATTCGTTAATAATTTTTCTTTTCCATTCAACAAGCTCGATGGCAGCTTTGTAGTCTTTTGTCCTGATTTTTTCGCTATAATCGCCAGCAGGTATATAAATCCTGTTGACGTAGTCTTTAACCATTCTGGCAGTGCTGAATTTGGGAAGAACTGATTTAATGCTTTCCCGCATCCGTTGTACCCAGGCTTCACTGTAGCCTTGTTTATTAAATTCAAAATATTCCGGTAAGATACTGTTTTCTAAAGTATAATAGATGCTGGCGCTGTCTTCATGGTCCTGGATGTCATTACTTGCGTATTCTTTGGGTTCACCAATAGTCCAGCCATTTTTTTGGTTATAGCCTTCTACCCACCATCCATCCATCACTGACCAATTTATTCCGCCATTGATCGGCACTTTTTGTCCGGATGTGCCACTGGCTTCTCTTGGGCGTCGTGGTGTATTCAGCCAGATATCGACACCGCTGACCAAATAGCGGGCCAGAGAGAGATTGTAGTTTTCCAGGATTATGATTTTCCCGATAAAATCATCTTCAAAAGCAAGTTTGTTTATCTCGCGGATAAATTCTTGCCCTGGTCTGTCAGCTGGGTGTGCTTTTCCAGCATAAAAGAGCACTATCGGACGGTCTTTATTATTTAGAAGTTTTTTGAGTCTTTCTCGATCTTTGAAGAGCAGGGTCGCTCTTTTGTAGGTTGCAAAGCGTCGTGCAAAGCCAATAAACAAGGACTTTGGTAATAATGATTCAAGCATACGTGCAGTGATGTGAGCGGGTACGCCATTGCGACGGTTTCGGTTTTCAATTTTCTGACGCACGACATCGCTGAGGCGCTGTTTTCTATGGAGATGTGTTTCCCAGAGTTTGGCTGAAGGAATCGTATCCACCGCTTCCCAAATCTTCAGATCATCCAGCCGATCCAGCCAATTATTGTTGATATACTCATTGTATAATTTGCGAAATTCCCGGCTGAGCCAGGTTTCGGTATGCACACCATTGGTGACGTATGTTATGGGAACTTCATCTTCAGGAATCTCGTGAAACACTTCTGACCACAGTTTTCTAGAAACTTCACCGTGAAGCTTACTGACTCCATTTGCGCTTTTGCTAATTTTGAGCGCCAGTATTGTCATCGAGAAAAGATCATTGGCGTCTTTCCCTAATTTGTAAAAGTTTTCCCACTCAAGGCCATAAAGGGGATGACATTCTCCAAAATATTTTAGCATAAGCTCACGGTTAAAGGCATCATGCCCTGCTGGGACGGGTGTATGTGTGGTAAAAACAGATGAGGCGCCCACTAGTTCGCGGGCAATATCAAAGCTGTAGCCTTTCTCAATGTATTCCCGAATACGTTCCAGGACGAGAAAAGCGCTATGCCCTTCATTCATATGCCAGACTGTAGGATTATAGCCCATCGCTCTCAACGCTCTCACGCCGCCAATGCCCAGCAGAAGCTCCTGTGTGATACGCATTTCATTGTCACCGCCATAGAGCTGGCTAGTAACCATTCGGTCTTCTGGCAAATTTTCCTGCAGGTCTGAATCTAAAAGATAAATGACTGTGCGACCGGCTATCATTTGCCAAATCTGGGCATAGACTTTTCTTCCCGGCATATTGAGGCTGATTTTGATGGGAAGACCTTCTTCATCATTGACTAAAGTAATAGGAATTTCTCCAAAATCGTGAGAAGGATAGAGGGCCTTTTGCCAGCCATCCGCATCTATCTGCTGTATAAAGTATCCTTGTTTATACATCATCCCGACACCAACCAGTGGTACGCCAAGATCACTGGCAGCTTTACAGTGGTCGCCAGCCAGAACGCCCAGACCACCGCTGTAAACAGGAACGGTCTCGTGTACGCCAAACTCGGCGCTGAAATAAGCTATTAAAAAATCTTCACGATTGGGATAATTGGTATTAAACCAGGTGTCTTGCCGAGTCATATAGTTTTCAAATTCCGACATAACTTCTTTAAATAATTTGTTAAACTCAGGGTCCTGGTTTTTCTTATTGAGCTGATCCTGTCCTATATGTTTAAATAATTTTAAAGGATTATGCTCGACTTCATACCACAATTTTTCATCTAGTTGCTTAAATAGTTTCTGAGCCTTGGGTTTCCAGCTCCACCAGAGATTGTAACTGAAATCCTGGAGCTGCTTCAACTCCTCTGGAAAGAAGCTTTGCACTGTTATTCTTCTAAACTTTTTCATCATTCCTCCTTTTCGGTGGGAAAATATCAGTTTTATCTGACAATATTCAAGGAAAAAATAACTTATTTTTGAGTTACTACTCTTTTTTTGAAATAAATGTGGGTTATACCCGATTTTTTGCTGAAATTTCCTTTTAAAAAGGAGGTTAAAAATGATAGAGATGAAAGGAATGATAGTTTTGATAACAGGAGTCTCAGCAGGAATTGGCGCTGCCTGCGCGAAACTATTCAATGCAAACGGAGCAAAACTTATCGGAATTGCCCGTCGTAAAGAGCGCTTGGTTGATCTTGCCAAGGTTTTGAAGGGTGAAGACAAAGTAGATTATCTGCTGCTGGAATGTGATATTCGGGATAGTGAGCAGCTAAAACAAATGCTAGAGAATCTGCCGCCTGAATGGAAAAATGTCGATATTTTAGTCAATAATGCCGGCTTAGCCAGGGGAATGGAGCCATTTGACAGGCTTGCCGTGGATGAAATTGATGAGGTGATTGATACAAATGTCCGGGCTCTGATGAAATTAAGTCGATACCTATTGCCAACTATGATTCAGCGGCAAAAGGGGCATATCATAAATATTGGCTCTATCGCCGGTCATGAGGCCTATCCCGGCGGATCGGTGTATAATACAAGTAAGTTTGCTGTACGGGGATTTACCGAAGCCTTGCGGATGGATTTGGTGAAAACGCCTCTGCGAGTAACGGCGATAGACCCGGGAATGGTTGAGACAGAATTCAGTTTGACTCGTTTTCGTGGTGATTCTGATAAGGCTAAAAATGTTTATAAGGGATTGCAGGCCCTTAGCCCGGAGGATGTGGCAGAGTCTGTCTATTTTGCGGCATCCCGACCGGCACATGTTTCCATAAATGAAATTATTTTGATGCCCGTCAAGCAGGCTTCGGCTTTAGTTATCCACAGAGAAATTACTGATAATTAACCACATCTGTCCAAAATAAATTTTTCTATTGATAAATTAGATTATGCTGACTGCCTTAATAGGGGCCTTCACGAATTCGGGAAAAAGAAGATTGTGTTGGAGGTGGAAAAGAGACGTGGCGCGATGAGGAGCACAAAACGGAAGCTGATGAGAGTGATAATGGCTTGTACGATTGATTCGTCTATCTCAAATCTCGCTTTCCACGTCTCCCGCCTTCAGGCAGAATCTTCCCCGAATTTGTGACAGCCCCGGTCACTGAGCCGTTAGTCGACGGACGAAGTGCGGTCACTAAGCGGAGTGGTATCCTGAGCTTGTCGAAGGGTCGAAGTGCGGTCACTGAGCGGAGTCGAAGTGTTGCTTAATTTGTACCTGTCCGTCCCCTGACGGATCAAGCCAAATTAAGAT
>DSDE01000146.1 GCA_011049095.1 Fidelibacterota bacterium | reverse complement strand
GCGAACCAGCTCTGGCGCTGGCAGATCATTCAGCAAAGAGTGAAAATAGCGTATGAGTTCATTGAATTGGCGTACCGCATTGGCCGCCTGAGCTTTAAGCCCGGCTTCCTGGGGATATTGCAGGCTGAGCCAGAGTGAGCGTTGTGTCTTTTTGGCAAAGTCCTCCATCTTTTCGATAGAGGTGGCGCCGATTTTCCTGGCAGGCACGTTGATAATTCGTTTCAGCCCCAGATCATTATCAGGATTCACCAGTAAGTTGAGGTAGGCCAGGAGGTCTTTGATCTCTTTTCGTTCATAAAATCGGGTGCCTCCAACAATGGTGTAGCGAATCAGCCGGTCTCGCAGCGCTTCTTCCAGTTGGCGGCTTTGGGCATTGGTGCGATATAGAATAGCAATATCACTGTTCTGATATCCGACAGCTATCTGCTTTTGGATTTCTGTGGCAATGTAGGAAGCTTCAGCGCGTCCGTCATGAAGCTGTGTGAGATTGATTTTATCCCCCTGCGGGCTATCACTCCAGATTTTCTTTTCCCTTCGATTCAGGTTATTATCCACCACGGCAGCCGCCGCCGCGAGAATGGTTTTTGTGCTGCGATAGTTTTGCTCCAGTTTTATGACCTTTGCCCCAGGGAAAGCAGATTCAAATTGGAGAATGTTGCGGATATCAGCGCCCCGCCAACCATAGATAGACTGGTCATCATCACCAACGACACAGATATTTTGGTGCAGCCCGGAAAGATAGTGAACGAACTGAAACTGCAGCAGATTGGTATCCTGATATTCATCCACTAAAAGATAGTCAAAGCGATATTGATATTTTTTTAGAAAAGCCGGCCGCTGTTCAAAATATTCTAGAGGCTTTAATAAAAGATCATCAAAGTCGAAAGAATGATTTTTTTTCAGGAGGGCTTCATAGGCTTCGTAAACATGGGCATATTTCTCTTCGATAATATTGCTGGCAGATTCATCTTTGGCCATAGGCGGTGTATAGCGTTTTTGTTTCCAGCTGGAGATTAGATGCTGTGCGGAGGCGGGTTTTACCTGCTCCGGATCGTAATTACAGGCGTTGATGGCTTCTTTTACTATCGCTCGGGTATCCTGTGTGTCAAATATCGTGAAATTGGGATCGATCTCCAGATTTTTGGCTTCTCGGCGCAAGATTCTGGCATTGATGCTGTGGAAGGTGCCTACATTGAGCTGCTTTACCTGGCTGCCCAGCAATAGCTCCAGGCGCTCCAGCATCTCTTTCGCGGCTTTATTGGTAAATGTCACAGCGAGAATCCGGTCTGGGCGGGTCTTTTGCTGGGCAAGGATATAGGCAATGCGACGGGTGAGAACCCTTGTTTTTCCACTGCCGGCACCGGCAAAAATAAGAAGCGGTCCATCAATTGTGCGGACGGCCAAGCTCTGTGGCTCATTGAGACCTTTTAAAATTGCATTAAACGGAGTCAAATTAATTTCCTGATTTTTTCTTCTGGCGACTGACTTCCCAGCGGACTCTCTGGAAATCTCGTTTCGCTTGGTTGTGATCTTTTAGATTGGTGGTAAAGACATGGCTTCCATCGCCTTTCGCCACAAAATAAAGGTAGTTGCTCTTGGCAGGCCACAGCGCCGCTTCGATGGCTTTTTGTCCGGGACTATTGACGGGGCCTGGCGGCAGGCCATAGTTTTTGTAAGTATTGTATGGTGAATCAATTTCCAGATGGCGATTGCGCAGGCGGATTTTTGGGCCTTCCACAATAAACTGAATGGTGGGGTCTGCATTGAGATGCATCCGCTTTTTTATGCGATTCCAATAGACACTGGAAATCACAGGCGCTTCATCCCAAATCATCACTTCTCCCTGAATGATGGAAGCCATTGTAATAACTTGATTGCGGCTCAGGTTTAGAGAATCGGCTCTTGCTTGATAGCGTGCAGAATAGATGGTATTAAACTGCCTCCAAAATCTCTGCAAAAGCTCTTTTGGTGAAATATCTTCATAGAGGAAATAGGTGTCGGGGTAGAGATAGCCTTCCAGATTCGATAGCGAGCTGTCTGGAATGCCGGCCAGAAGTGGATTTTTGATATAATAGAGCAGTGTATCTTTGGGGATTTGAAGGTGGGCTTCGAGAATATCGGCAATTTCCCAACTTTCCAGACCCTCAGGAATGGTGACTCTGATGTGATGACGCGGCGCATTAGAGAGGAGACGAACAAGCTGAAAATAATGTGTGCCCCCAGGTATCTGATAGTGCCCTGCCTGAAGTTTTTGCAGTTTTCCCGCAAACCTTGCCGCGTAATAAAATCGTTTTTTATCCCCGATTAATCCCTTTTCTTTCAGCATATTCTGAATGGACATAAATGGCGTTCCAGCAGGAATCTCGAACTCAGTCTTTTCAGAATAAGGCTTATTATTTGCGGGAATATAGAAGCTGAGATAAAAAAATATAGCCACAGAAAGAACGGTACCGCATAAGAGAGATAGCGTAAAGAAAATATTGAAAAGGATTTTTTTCCAGTTCATTCAATCAGGCGGCTGTCAAATTAGTAGCGATAGTGATCTGATTTATATGGACCTTCCACAGGCACATTGATATATGCAGCCTGCTCGGGTGTAAGTTTTGTGAGACGCACGCCCAGTTTTTCCAGATGGAGTCTGGCGACTTCCTCATCCAGCTTTTTGGGCAGAATATAGACGCCAAGCTTATGGTCTTTTGTCCAGAGTTCAATCTGGGCTAAAACTTGATTAGTGAAGGAATTGCTCATAACGAAAGAAGGATGGCCGGTGGCATTTCCCAGATTGACCAGCCTACCCTCAGAGAGGAGGATAATGCTATGCCCATCGGGAAAGACAATGCGGTCAACCTGAGGCTTGATATTGATTTTTTCTACGCCAGGGTATTCATAGAGCTTATCAACCTGAATCTCATTATCGAAGTGGCCTATATTGCATACGATGGCATTGTCTTTCATCTGGAGCATATGTTCAAGTCGTATGACGTCGCGGTTTCCCGTGGCGGTAACGAAGATATCAACTTTAGAAACCACATCTTCGACAGTTATGACTTCGTAGCCTTCCATTGAAGCCTGGAGAGCGCAGATGGGGTCAATTTCACTGATAAGAACCCGAGCGCCAAAGCCCCGCATACTTTGAGCGCAGCCTTTGCCCACTTCACCAAAGCCGCAGATGAGCACCTTTTTTCCGGCCACCATAATATCTGTTCCCCGCTTGATACCATCAGCCAGAGATTCCCTGCAGCCATAGACATTGTCAAATTTAGATTTTGTAACGCTGTCATTGACGTTGATAGCGGGGAATAGCAGATTTCCCTCTTCCAGCATCTGGTATAAGCGGTGCACTCCGGTGGTAGTCTCTTCGCTGACCCCTTTCATCTCGGAGGCGATTTTATGCCAGCGCTGTGGAAATGTCTCTAATTCTGAAATAATTAGATTCTGAACAATAGCCAGCTCTTTATTGTCGGTGGTGATTTTGGGCAGCTTACCAGAGCTGGCAAATTCTTTTTCCAGCCGGTAGCCTTCATGAACAAACAGGGTGGCATCTCCTCCGTCATCTACAATGAGATGGGGTCCTTCTTCATTGCCATGCAAGAGCGCCATCTGGGTAGCCCACCAATATTCTTCCAGTGTTTCACCTTTCCAGGCAAAAACCGGAATGCCGGCCTGAGCGATGGCTGCGGCAGCGTGGTCCTGGGTTGAAAAGATATTGCAGCTTGCCCAGCGCAGCTCAGCGCCAAGCTCTTTGAGGGTTTCAATCAACACTGCAGTTTGAATGGTCATATGAAGGCTGCCAGTGATGCGGGCGCCTTTAAGCGGTTTCTCTTTGCTATATTTTTCTCGAAGTGCCATCAGTCCCGGCATCTCTTTCTCTGCCAGCTCTATCTCTTTTCGACCAAAGTCTGCCAGGCTGATATCTTTTATTCTGTAATTTTCCATAGTCACCTATTCTCCTAACGGTTTGCATAGTACTGCATTAGCACTAATATGTTGACGATTGACAAAATTGATTGCACGTAGCCCATAGTTTGGGTGACGCTTTTCATAAATCGTGGCGTGACGATAACTGTGTCGCCAGGCCTGACTTCCGGAAGCAAGCTCTTATCTCCTGTTTCCAGATAGCGCTCCAGGTCAATAACATACATTAAATCCCCTTCGCCTTCTTGCACCTTTTGGCGAATGACCCGGACCGAGGTAAGCTTAGCCATTGCTGTGGGACCCCCGGCATAGCTTATGACTGCCAGCAGGTCATATCCAATGGGTATATCATAAATGCCCGGCCGGGTGACCTCGCCCCATACTTTTACCGGAAAATTAAGGGTTGTTTTCCCTGTACGCATTCCGGCGCTGGCAGTGGTTTCAAAGCCACTATTAATCTGAGCAGCCAGGTCGGCGCTGAAAATAAATAGCATTGCTAATATAACTGTAGTTTTTGCCTTCATTATTCTCCTTTTACTTTAAAAAATATCCATGGTGAGCGGGCGCCTTCCCGCTCGATGCCTTGTGCATTTAGCATTCCGTAGGCATCCAGACGCCAGCGATAGAGATATTCACTGGAGAGGCTGCTTTCAGAGGCGCTGCCGTCTGTATTGTAGGGAACTGATTGAGCCGTGCCGTCATATCGGTTGCGGGATGTGGCATAGCGCCATACCAGTTCATTTGTTGTCATATTTTCAAGGGTGATGAAGAAGAAATCCACAGAAAACTGAAAAGAGGCGGTATATTTCCAGGAAAAGAGTGGTTGCGGAGCTAAATCTTCCTGGCCATTTTTTGGCGATTCAATTGAGGGTTTTACCGCCAGGGTGTAGCGGGCAGTGTCGCTGGGTTTGCTTTCATTGCCGGCATCGTCAATGGCGCGAATGTAATACAAATAAGGCATCGCCAGCTCAACATTGATGTCAATGTACTCGCTGTCGAGGAGGGTAGGATTTGCATAAAAAATCCAGACCGAGTCCAGCGTTTCAAATTTGAGATCAGCTTCAATTGTGGTATCAGCCGCCCGAAAAATAACGTAGCCGGCTAAGTCTGGATCGGGATTGCGATACCATTGCAAAACGATGGCATTTTGCTCCATTGATGGATGTATCCCCTGCGTTAATGTATCAAATCCGGAACTTTTTTCCACCAGTCGGGGCTTGACCGGTGGGTCCGGGTCTTCCACATCGGTGCAAAAAGTGAGACCGATGGCCAAAACAGCAATAAGTATAGGCAATGGCTTCATCTTTTTTTCTCCGGAAAGATGGTGAATGTCATACGGTGGGCATTATCCAGCGGGTGTGCCTGATAGGCATAATCAAAGATAAGGTCTCTGCCGCCCAGGGTGATTCGCAAGCCGATGCCGCCATTCCAGTTGTAAAAATCACGTCCCAGCCGAATGCTCACCCGGTCTGCCATTCTAAAGTCAATTCCATAGCGGACGCTTTCATTATTAATGAGCTCCTTGCGCTCCCAGATGAGCCAGACCTCGCTGTGGATGATTTCTAAGGGCTGATGCAGAGCGATGCCTCCGCGAAAGGTCATCCAGACCTGATCAACATGGCGGGTTGTCCAATAGATGCCTGTTGTATAGATATTTTCCACATTTAGGCCCAGGACGAAATCTCCCAGCTTGCGGATATAAAAAATCTCTTTGCCTGGAATGATAAATTTAGTGCCAAAGTCAAGGCCTATTCCCCTGCCGCTTTCTTCTAAAACAGATTTATTCAGTATTTTGACACTGATGCCAATGGGGTTAATAATATCAAATTCATCATAAGCCCAGCCAATCTTGATATTGTGAGTGTATGAGCGGGCCAGTGTGATATAGATAGCATCATCCCGATTGCTGAAAGTTTCCCATGAATCTAAACCTTTTTGCCTGAGAAAATTGCGTCTTTCGATAAAAGTGAGGCTGTCAAGAATGTCAGGTCTTGAAGAGATACCACTGACATTAACATTAAACCAGGATATGCCAAGCTGATATTTATCCATACCTGCATATTGAAATCCGATGCTACTTTGAGATGCCAGGCCAAATACATCGGAATATTGCAGGAGGAGAGAGGATTGCTGCACCTGGGCGAGACCCGCCGGATTACTTATTACAGATGATAGGCCTCTTAGCTGAGTGACGGCAGTATTACCCATCGCGCTGGCGTGGGCTGGCAGGCTTGTCTGGATAAAGGCATCTCCATAGCGTCCGCCATAAGCAAGCTGAATGGAAAAAATAATGAGCAGAATTAACTTTTTCATCTCAATTTCACCATTTTGCCGCGCTGACGCATCAAGTGAGCATCCCGTTTGGCTGAGATGGCGTAAAAATATACGCCATTGGCCACAAAATCATTATTATAATCAATGCCTCGCCAGGTGACTTCGTGATAGCCCACCTCATTGAGGGGCAGGTCTGTGGCAGCATTAAATGAATTGATTGTGAAAACTCTTTGCCCGTCCAAAGTATAGATATCTATTTCAACTTCGTCAAATTGTTCCGTCAATTCATAAATAAGTGTGGTTCGGGATTGAAATGGATTGGGGAAATTGCCGTAATCGATAATCTGGGCATCAGAGGCTACAATCATTTTATGTGTATCGGTGCTGTCTCGGTTTCCTAAAGCATCGGAGGCAATAATTTGAATTGTATGCTCGCCGGGACTCAATTCAGGCCGAAAGCGCAGATGAAATTCCTGATTGCTTTTGCTGCTGCGGGCAGTAATGATATCCGGATTGAGACTGTTTCCGTCAATTAGAATATCCCACCACGGCTGATGGGGATGAACGCCATTGTCATCGCGGACAATAACTGAGAAATCTGACCATCTTGAAACGTAGCTTTCATTAAGGAAGCGGCGGGCATTGACGTTGATTTCCATTTGCGGCGGCACAGACTCTTTGCTGCTGGCGGCAAAAATCCATCCGCTTTCGGAAATTTGAGGTGAGCTGCCTTCTGATGGCAAGCGCCAGCCGGCATCAGCTTCTGAGCGCAGCCAAAATGGGAAAGCGCCTTCTTTGGCCTCGCTTTTCATCTGCAGTGCATAGCGGCCAGGCTTTTCTAAAAATTGTATCAGCAATGCGTCAGAGGATTCAAGCGCTAAATAGTCCGGGCGGAGATTAGCCGGCAGCGAATCAGAGCGAATTTCTGCTAACAATGGTTTTTCACCAGGGTAAAAAGTAATTTTCTCCACCAAACTGTGTTTGAGACTCAGAGCTCTTGCCTCACTGTCTATTCGCAGCCAGTGGTTATCTAAGGTTCCGCTCCAGCGATTATTGCTGGTATCGCTTTCTGTCAGATTCTGCGACTCAATGACAATCGTCACGTTGCGGGAACCGTATTCTGGCAGGAGCTTGCGCTGATAGTTGCGATTTCCCTGTATAACAGTAAATTGGTCAGTGACGCTCTGGCTGCCATCTTTCATTTTTAGTGTAATTGGCAGCGGTTCACTTGTGCCTGAATAGATTGTCAGTTGCAGCGCTCCATTTTGGAGGGAGACATTCTGCAGCGCCAGATCAGCCTCTTCAATGGCTTTGAGGGTGAATGTAGGGGAGAGTGTCTTAATATTTCGTCCGTCAGTTACTTCCACCCGAAAGGATATGCCATTTTTGGAAGCCACTGCGATAGTTTGCTGTGTGCGATAGAGTTCAGGGGAAACATTATTGAGCTGCAAGGTATCTGAGCCGATGAGGATGATGGCTTTCTGAATATTGTCGGAATCGACAATGCGAAGTTGAATCGAAGCGCTGCCGCCTAAAGCTGGCTGAGAGGGGTGCCATTCTGGACTGCCGATAAAACTTTTTCCTGGAGTGAATCGATTGTGGGCGACTTTTGTTATTCGGCTCGCCGGGTCCCAGGCAAAAATGATGGCGTCTCCAGGCGCCGAAGGAATGCTGTCTATGGTGGCCGAGAGCTTTCCGTTGATAAGCTGCAGTGGAATCTTTTGCTGCACTGGTGACTTTTTGTCACTGCTGCCTTCATATGTCAGATCAAGATAGCCTTGCGGCAGATTTGTATTGTAGCTGATCTCGATGCTTTCCCCAGGGGTCGGATCCTGAGGGGTGATGGAGAGGTGCTCTTTATCAAAATTATAGGGCGGTTGTACGGATGGGTCACCTAATATATTATATTGATAAATCATCGTTGCCCGGTGTGTGTTGTAGGGTGTTGTGGCGTAATAAAGTGTTTTGCCATAATTTACCGCCTCGCCAAAGGAGAGTTTTTTCTCGAATAGTCCGCGAAAAGTGGGTAGCATAAGGAGATAATCATTGATGACCCATCCCAGGCCGCTGCTGCCAAAAAAGTTGATTGCGCCTCCAGGACTCCGCATCATCATTTCACCCAGGCCACGCTCTGTTTCAAATGTGGCTGTAAAACAGGTGAAGGAGCTTACCATTGTCGGCTTTGTCTCATTGGTGAGCAACTCCACATCATCTAAAGAAAAAAGTCCCCGGTCAGCCCAGACTGCGCCGCCGCCGTGCCCTAAAAAATTTACCAGCATCTTGCCATCATTAATCATTTCTGCCAAGGTCTGGGTTGTGCCATAATAGGGGCCGGTTTGGGCACTGGGATTAATATAGAGGCGGTCAATCTGAATGGTTTCAGGGAGCTGGGTATTAATCAGGGATTCGGTCTGGTTTTTAAATTCATCTTCATAGCCCGCAATGAGGGTGACTCTGTTGAGCCAGTGATCAACAGTATGGTTGGTTTCATATCTAATAATTTTTTGATAGCTGATATCCAGTTGTTCTTTATCTCGAATTGGGAGGCGGCCTACAGTTATTTCTGGAATTAAATCGTCATCCAAATCCCCAAACCAGTGGTCAGTCACTGCTGCGCCCCAGCGGTAAGTCTGGACAAAAACCGTGGGAATATAATGCAGGTCTCTGATGGTTTGTCGTCCATTGTAGAGGGCATCACCGACCAGGAGCACATAACGGGGTTTTTGTGACCATTGCCACCACGCTTCCTGAAGAAATTCTTTCAGGGCATAGGGTGTGATATTTCCGTTGCTGTAGCTATGATAAAGCTGCTCCAGTGAATAGTAAACCGGTGTGAAGCCCATCTTTTCCTTATGGATGAGAAATTCGGCGCTGGCTTCCCGAAATTGTTCAGCGCCAATGATGATATAGTCTCCCTGTTTTTTTTCCACGATTTGCCTTGTATTGTCAGTGTATAGCAAGGTATCGGGAGATAAGTAGGCATTCTCACTGATGGCGGCAAACTTTATTTTTTCTGCCGGAAGCACATCCTGGAAAAGCAGGGTGTAGGCATTAAATTTTGTGTTGTAATAGACCAGATTATCCCGAATCCAACTGAAATTGTTTTTGATAATGGTAACACTCGGTTTCGAAAATCCGTGTAATTCAAAAAGATAGGAGCCATCACCCATTTCAGAAGGAGCGTGAAATTCCAAGAAATCATCCTGAGCGATGTATTTTCGGTCATAGTTTATCTTGGCATAATTCAGCAGCACCATATCATAGTACTGATCAATGGTAGGATCACCGCTGAGAACAATCTGCAGCTCATTTTTTCCTGATTTGAGCTGACTATGATTAAAATTAAAATTGTCATTTTCAAAGCTGATGGCCTCATTGCGCACCAGCCAGCTCTGATTTCCCATAAAAACGCCATTTACGAGATAGGTCAGCACCTTTTCTGTTGTGGAGCTGTAAGTGATGCCTTGCAAATTGATATTAAAGCGGACATTCCGCATACTGTTTTCAGGGTGATAGAGATCAAAGCTGAAAACAGCCGACCGGCCAGAAATAATCTGTTGATTGAAAAACCAATGGTCTGAAACGTGGGTTAGCTGATCGGTATTGAGTCCCCCCAGCTTCTGCCAGGACTCCTCTTTTTCAAAATGGATTTCAGCGTCAAACCAGTTCGGAGTGTAGTCAACTTTGCCGCCTAAAGCGCCAGATTCTTCGGCATAGCGCAGACCATTGCCGGCATCCCAGGTGATAATCAGGGCTTCATCAGAGGCAAAGGGATTATAACGGTAGCTGCCGTAGGGATTGGCAAGAGAGTCAATCCAGACACCAATATAATCATCGTCCTGAAAGCGTTGGGGCTGCCGTGTTGAAACCTGCACCGGAATTTCTCTTTGCCAGCGATATACTTTAATCTGCTGGGGAAAGATTTGCCCCACGGCTGCGCCGGCTTTCTTCAGCTCACTGGCGCTGATGCGATAAAAACCGGGCTCATTGATATAAACAGTGACAAATTGATCTGGCAGATGCTCATTGCGGGTCGTTTTTGCCGCTGCTGATTTTTTGTCTTGGGGCGCTATTGTCCAGGTCAGACGCAGTTTGGTGGAAACGAGAAGCTCTGCCTGATTTGGACTTTTGGGGATTAGAGGTGTAAAATGGAGTGCGAGCAGATTGTTTTCTTTCCGTTCCAGGCTTATGAATTGCTCTCTCTGGCTATTCAGAGCTGGAGCTTCTTTGCCTTCTGAATCTCTCTCTATGACAGATTGCAGGGTTTTTCCCAGGCTGACGCCCCTTTTTTCCTCATTGAGAATGTGCAGCTTTTCTCCAGCGCTCTGTTTAATAAATTCGGCAAATAGCGGCGCCTGATAGCCGTTGATGACAGTCTGAATAAAGCCTTCTGGGTTGGGAAACTCTCCGCCGGCTTCCAAAGCGATTATTTCATCTTCATCAAGCCGCCATTCTATCGTCAGCGCCTGGGGCTCCGGCATAAGTTTAAATTCATACGCCCGCAGCCAGGCTGAAAATATTGTTAATATTATGATAGTTTTTTTAATCATCACGTCCCGATAAATATTTATAAATTTCGGTTCTTAGATTGGGTTCATCCAGACCTCGGGACATCATACCTTTATTCGCAACGGAAATTTTACCGCTTTCTTCAGAAACGACCACCACCAGGCCGTCGCTCTCTTCTGACATTCCCAAAGCAGCAAGATGGCGCGTGCCGATGGTGGGGTCCACATCCAGATTTTCAGAGAGAGGCAGAATACATTTTGCCGCCAAAATGCGGTCTTGCTGTACCACGATTGCACCGTCATGAAGGGGCGATTCCGGATTGAAAATAGCGAGGATAAGCTGATGGTTCACTTTTGCTTCAATGGGTACGCCTTTCTCGACAATTTTTTTAATACTTTTATCACGCAAAATAACTATAAGCGCACCCCACTGCCTTTTTTGCAGCTCAAAAATTGAATAGATGAGCTCTTCGGTCAATTCTGTCGTTTCTGCGGAAATCAGGCGACTCAGAATGGGCAACTGCCCCATGAAAAGCATCATTCGCCGCAACTCCGGCTGGAAAATGATAGCAAAAAGAATCACCCAGACAGTCTGAAGACTGCCAATGAGCCAAGCCAGGGCTCGCAGATTGGCGATCTCGGCAAAGATACCCAGGAGAAAAAGCACCAGCATCCCCCAGAGCATCTGGGCGGCGCGACTATTCTTAAAAAGGTTGTATATCCAGTAAAATAAATAGGTTACAATGAGAATATCAAAGAGGTCTGAAAGCTGAACCTCGAGAAAGCTGATTTTGAAAAGGCTAATCATTGTTTGCCGCCTCGATGGCATGGGCAATCTGCAGGGCCTGCCTGCTTTCAAAAACATCATGAACCCTGAAGATGTGGGCGCCGTTTCGCCAAGCTGATAAAAGCGCGGCGATGCTGCCCCCCAGCCGTCGGTCCACTTCAGCAGCGCTGAGTTTTTGGATGAAAGATTTTCTGCTTGCTCCCAACATTACGGCTGTCCCCAGCGAGCGAAAAGCCTGCATTTGCTGAATGAGAAAGAGATTATGCGCCACAGTTTTGCCAAAGCCGATACCGGGGTCCACGACGAGATTTTCTCGTTTCAAGCCGCTCTGCAGGGCTGTATGCACACTTTCTTTAAGCCATAGTAGGATTTCATCAAGCAGGTTTCCATATTGTGGATTGAGCTGCATTGTGCGGGGTGTTCCCTGAATATGCATCAGAATGTATCCGGCCTTATATTTGGCGGCAATATCTGCCATTTCCGGCGCTTGACGCAATCCGCTGATATCATTGATGATCGCAGCGCCAATGTCAAGGGCTGCTTCTGCCACTTCAGGTTTTACTGTGTCAATTGAAATGCATTCTAATTCATTGCTCAAGGCTTTCAGCGCCGGAATAACCCGTTTTAATTCCTCTGAGCTGCTTACAGGGCTAGACCCTGGGCGGCTTGATTCGCCGCCAATGTCTATGATATCTGCCCCCTCTTGAATCATTGCTTTGGCTCTGGCTACGGCGGCGCCGACTTGATTGTATTTTCCGCCATCACTGAATGAATCAGGTGTTACATTGAGAATGCCCATTATAATGGGACGTTTCAGCGAAAAGCGATGTTCCCTGGCGGCAAATTCTGTTGCTTCAGGTATGGTGATGCTTTGCCAAAAGTCATCTTCCCGAATCTTAGCCATCATAGCATCTTCAAAGGCGAGAAGGTGCCCGAGCTCATCGCTGTGAGAATATATCCCATAGCGCCGCAGCGTCTGAAAATGCTTTTTCTTTTCTGCCGCATCCTGATAGTTGATGCCTCGCCAGATATGAGCAAGTTTTAATTCCTCAAAATTAAGGCCTGGAAATTTTCCCTGCAGCAGTTTTTCGAGAATTTCCCTGTTAGCGGGATTTATGCGGTAGTAAAGCAGCGTTTTTAAACTTTCACATCAATGGTTGATTCATTGTTGTCTTCCGGTTTATCATCTTCTTGAAGCGAATCTTTGATATCTTCGGCGAGTGGTTTTTTATCAAGTTTTTCTGATTCGAGACCCACCAGCTCCAATAGCTCTTCCCGATCGAGTATCTCTTTCTCCAGAAGGGAATTGGCGATTTTGTGCAGGTCACCTTCGTGGTCAGAGAGTAATTTTCTTGCTGTTTCGTGCGCTTCATCTATTATAGCGCTCACCTCGGCGTCTATGGTTCGCGCTGTGTCGGCGCTGTATTCAGGCGCTTGCGCAAATTCTCTGCCCAGGAAGATCTCTTCGTGTTTGCGGCCAAAGGTCATCGGTCCCAGTTTATCGCTCATTCCCCATTCACAAACCATTTTTCGGGCTAAATTAGTAGCTCGTTCAATGTCATTCCCTGCGCCGGTGGTGATTTCTTTAAAGATAATCTCTTCGGCAGTGCGGCCACCCATGAGTATCACAAGCTGTGTCTTAATATATGATCGGGAATAGTTATGTTTTTCGTCGGTAGGCAGCGTATGGGTCACGCCGAGGGCGCGTCCCCTGGGAATTATCGTTACTTTGTGAATGGGGTCAGTTCCCGGCGTGAAAAGCCCTATCAAAGCGTGTCCTGCTTCGTGGTAGGCTGTGACTTTTTTATCTTTGTCACTGATGATCATGCTGCGGCGCTCGGTGCCCATCATCACCTTGTCCTTGGCATCTTCAAAATCATCCATAATGACTTCATCCCGCTCTTTTCGGGCAGCAAGAAGCGCTGCTTCATTCACGAGATTGGCTAAATCAGCGCCCACCATTCCAGGTGTGCCTTTGGCCAGCACTTCCAGATTTACGTCTTTTCCGATTTTGATAGATTTGCTATGGACTTTTAGAATACCCTCTCTGCCGCGGACATCGGGAACGTCCACGATGATCTGCCGGTCAAAGCGCCCCGGACGCAGCAGGGCTTTATCGAGAATATCAGGCCGGTTTGTGGCGGCAATAACGATGATGCTGCTATCGGTTTCAAATCCATCCATCTGCACCAGCAACTGGTTGAGAGTCTGCTCGCGCTCATCGTGTCCGCCGCCAAGGCCAGCGCCGCGCTGACGGCCAACAGCATCAATTTCATCAATAAATACAATACAGGGAGAATTTTTCTGCGCCTGCTCAAATAGATCTCTTACTCTGCTGGCGCCCACACCCACAAACATTTCCACAAAATCGGCGCCGGAGATACTGAAAAATGGGACGCCTGCTTCACCGGCAGCAGCTTTTGCCAATAGGGTTTTGCCTGTTCCTGGAGGGCCTAACAGTAACGCGCCTTTGGGAATTTTTCCCCCAAGACGCTGAAATTTCAAGGGGTCTTTAAGAAATTCGATAATCTCCTGGAGCTCATATTTAGCTTCCTCGCAGCCCGCTACATCATCAAAGGTCACTTTAGGCCGATCAGGTGAAAGCATTTTCGCCGGTGATTTCCCAAAGCTAAAAATGCCTTTGCTGCCGCCGGGACCACCGCCCTGCAGACGCCGCATCCAGAAAATCCATAAGCCAAGAATCAATATCCAGGGAATCATATTCAGAAGTATTTCCGTCCAGTTGGTGCTGGATTGCTTAAAGACATATTCAATGCCTTTTCCATCCCACCAGGCTAAAATATCGCTGTCTAAAACCCGAATACTTGTGATGAAGCGATCATATTCCACTTCACGGCCACTGACGATGATAGTCTGAGGCTGTGCAAGCTGCCCATGAAATACATTGCCGATGATTTCCCCTTTGACTACCAGCTTATTATCAACAAGCCGCTTGAATTGAGTATAGGTGATTTCCGGCTTAGTGACAGCATTGCTGGCCATTATATTGGCCAAAATCAAGATAGTGATGATGATAAAAATCCAGATGAGCGGTGTGCGGCCAGCTTTTTTCCAATTAAAACCATCATCTTCATTATTTCGGTTATCCGGGTCTTTTTTTGATTCTGGGTCTGCTTTGATTCGTCGTCGTCGTGTCTGCTGTGAACCAGGTTCATTGTCACTCATTTTGTATAAACTCATCATTTTTCCTTTATTTTTTCCAGGTCTTCATCGCGAAAAGCATAGATGGCTCTGAGCTGCCGGTATTGCTGCTCAAGGTCCAGACCATAGCCGATGACATACCGGTTGGGGATTACAAAGCCAACATAATCGGGCTCTTCTTGCAGCTTGGAAACCTCTTTTTTATAGAGAAAAGTAGCCACCCGCAGTGAGCTGGGTTCATTTCCCAGCATACGCCGCCGCAGGAAGTTCATAGAAAGGCCGCTGTCAATGATATCTTCCACAATAATGATATCCCGTCCGGTAATCTGGGCGCTGATGTCTTTGATTAATCGGACGGTGCCGGTGGATTCTGCCCGGTGATAAGAGGCGATTTTGATAAAATCCATTTCTACCTCAATGTCAATTGCCCGCATTAGGTCGGCCATAAAAAAGAGACTTCCATTGAGAACGCCAATCATAATAGGGGGCTTCTCCGCTCCGACATAGTCATGACTGATCTGCTGGCCCAATTCAAGTACCCTTTTTTGAATTAGCTCGTCACTGAAGAGGCAGTCCAGCTCCATCCCACTCCAGTCACCTTTGTGCTCTATTTTAAAAGTTTTTGAAGTCATACATCCTCCATGGTTTTAGCCTCGTAGTATAAGCCAAATTTCCTCATTTTACCACTACTAATTGTTCATTTTAGCCGCGTCACGCCCCCCATTTTGGGCAGGAAAAAAGTGAATCTGATAGAAAAAACGAGCTTTGTTATATATGGGAAAAATATTGCTGCGTCGCAGCCCCGGCACCCATAAAATTTGCCCTTCAGCCAGTAATACCGGGTAGTTTATTTTAAAAAAGGCAGGTATTTCTGAATTGGTTAGGATATTGCTGATATGTCTGCCTTTACTTTCTCCAAATGGCTGGAGCTGATCACCCTTTTGCCATGAGCGAAGACAAAATTTCAGGCTGTGGCTGTGGCTGGCATAGATTATTTTTGAGTCATTTTTTGGAAAAGCTTTCGGCTTTTCCGCCAGCTGTTTCAGCAGGAAGCTTCCAATATAAGGGAGTGTGCAAATTGTATCTTTTTCCAGTGAAATTTGAAAAGACTGTGGCCAAACTTTGCTGATAACCAAATCGTCTGTCTCGAGAAAATAGAATAAATCTTTTGCGGGAGAAAATAGAGCGCCACTATTTGCATCACGAAGCAGGTTCAGTATTTGCTCAGTTTGTTTTTGAGAAAGGTGCAGAATATTTCCAAGGCAGGCGGGCAATTTCTGGATGATATTCTGCTGCATAAGAGTCGGCAAAGCTAGAATTGCTGCTTTGCTCAGCCTGAAAAATTCGTCGTATTTGCGGAGATTTGCTTTAAGAAAGCGTTCTGTTTCTCCATCGGCATATTCGCTCAGTTTTTGCATAGACTCAGCCATAGCATTCAGGGCTTGCACAGCCGATGGGAAATGATTTTCAATCTCTGGCAGCAATTGCCGGCGAATCAGATTTCTTTTTAATTGCTCATTTTCGTTACTGTTATCATCGAAGTATTTTATTTGTCTTTTTTCACAATAAGAGGTGATTTCAGAGCGTCGCAGCGCCATCAGTGGCCGGATGATGCTTTCTCCATGAATGGCAATACCTGCCAGCCCCCGCCAGCCGCTGCCCTGAAAAAAGCGATAGAGAATGGTCTCTGCCTGATCATCCTGATGGTGTCCGGTGAGAATATAGTCGGCGCAGCTCTCCCGACGCCACTTTTCTAAAATAGCATAGCGCAGGATGCGGGCCTTGGCTTCTATTGAGCTGTTTTCGCTGACAGCATCAAAGTCTGTCGAAGAGAGTTTTTTTTCAAAATATGGAAGCTGATATTCTGAAGCCATTGTGCGGCACCCGTCACTTTCGGCAGCATCTGCATCGGGGCGCAGGCCGTGATTGACATGGCCGATGAAGAGTTTCCAGCGCCAGGCTGGCTTTAATTCTAAAAGGATATGGAGAAGAGCAACAGAATCTCGTCCGCCGCTGACAGCAAGCAAAAGGGTCTGCTCTGGCTTAAGGAGACCCTTTTTGCGAAGATATTGATGCACCTGCTGTGCTTCTTTTGACCATTTCACGATGGAAATTAAGTAAAAGCACTGGAAAAAGCTATGCGTTCAAACACAAATCTTCTACTCGGCGATTTTTTCAAAGCCTTGCTTATGC
>DSDE01000285.1 GCA_011049095.1 Fidelibacterota bacterium | reverse complement strand
GTAATCAGCGCAAATGAGGCGAGGGTAGTCCGGGCATCTTCGGCAATCATAATACAATTCCGCAGCGTTTGTAGATATAGTCAATATTTTTCAAGGCATTTCCATCGTTAAATAGTTCGTCGGCCTCTTCTTTATTAAGCAGCTTGCCCACATTTTCGTCTTTCAGTAAAAGCTCTTTGAGAGGAATTCGGCTTTGCCAGCTTTCCAGCGCCGATTTTTGGATAAGGCTGTAGGCTTTTTCACGAGTGAGTCCTTTCTCAACGAGAAAAAGCAAAAATTTCTGGCTGTGATAGAGTCCACCAGTGAGTTCCAGATTTCTTTTAATGTTTTTTTCATGGATGCGCATATCACGCAAAATATAGCTAATTTTTTGCAACATATAATCCATTAAATGGCAGGCATCTGGGAAAATTATCCGCTCGGTGCTGGAATGGCTGATATCCCGCTCATGCCAGAGGGCGATATTTTCCATCGCAGTGACAAGATATGCTCTCAAAAGCCTGGCCATACCGGTGATTCGCTCACTGATTATAGGATTCTTTTTATGCGGCATAGCGCTGCTGCCTTTTTGTCCGCTGCGGAAGGGCTCTTCTACTTCCAGCACCTCAGTGCGCTGCAAATGGCGCAATTCTATGGAAATTTTCTCGAGGGAAGCGCCAATTGCCGCAATAGCAGCAAGATAGACCGCGTGTCGGTCACGGGAAATTACCTGCGTGGAAACAGGGTCTGTCTTCAGGGCAAGTTTTTGCAGCGCCTTCTCTTCGATTAAAGGGTCAATATGGGTATAAGTGCCTACAGCGCCGCTGACTTTACCACAGCTAATCTCCTGGCTGACACTTTCCCAGCGACGAATATGCCGCTGTATCTCCTGATGCCAATTGAGAAATTTCAGTCCATAGCTCGTTGGCTCTGCATGGATACCATGGGTACGGCCAATGGTGAGCAGATTTTTATATTGAATGGCTTTTTGTCGTAAAATCCCTTCCAGCGCAGTGAGTCTTTGAAGAATAAGATTTGCCGCATCTCTGAGTTGCAGTGCAAAAGCCGTATCCAGAAGGTCTGACGAGGTCATACCGTAATGAATCCATCTGCTGGCAGGGCCGACATATTCTGCCACATTGGTCAGAAAAGCAATGACATCATGCTGGGTTGTCTCTTCAATTTCTAAAATGCGTGGAATGTGGAAATCAGCCTTTGCCTTTATTGTTTCCAAATCTCCCTGGGGAATGATACCCGCCTCGGCCTGAGCTTCACATACAGCAATCTCTACATCAAGCCAATATTTAAATCTGGCTTCTTCGTCCCAGATTTTCTTCATATCCGGAGTGCTATACCTCTCTATCATCTTTTGCCTTTCTCTTTGGGCTTTTCTAAAACTAAGGTCCTTTTGATACTATCACCATTGCGCCATATCTTTAATTCCAGCTTATCGCCTGCTTTTAGATAGCCTTCATTTATAACCCTGTAGATATCACGGTCATTTTGAATAAGACGCGAATTGACTTCCATGATGACATCACCGATAACAATACCGGCCTTCTCTGCTGAGCTGCCCTTAAGCACATCTGTGACAATTACCCCTCTGGTAACGGGAAGCTGGAGAAAAGCCGCCAGGTAGCGATCGATATTTTGGACAGCCATACCGGTTTCAAATCCTCTGTCAACCTGACCTTTGTCATGGAGCTCCGCCACAATCTCTTTCACGCGGCTCACTGGAATGGCAAAACCGACACCAACAGACCCCCGATTTGCTCCGCCGCCAGTAAAAATAAAGGTATTAATGCCAATCAGCTCACCCAAGACATTAACCAGGGCGCCACCGCTGTTGCCGGTATTGATAGAAGCATCGGTCTGTATCATATCCTGATAGACGCGTCCATCCTGCTCGCCAAAATCCAGATTGATAGAGCTGATAATCCCCAAAGTGGCAGTCGGCTGATTATTAACATCAAACAGACCAAAAGGATTTCCCAGCGCCACAGCCCATTCACCGATTATGATATCATCACTATTGCCAATTTTGATTGATGGAAAAGCTTCATCTCTATCGATTTTCAGCAGGGCAATATCCGTGAGCTTATCAGCGCCGATGATCTGTGCTTTATATTCGCTGCCACCGGCTAGAGTGATATAGGTCTCCACGGCATCTTCCACCACGTGGGCATTGGTTACGACCAAACCATCAGCAGAAATAATCACCCCGCTGCCCATACTTTTTACTCGCTGGCGGTAAACCTGTCCGGGAAACATCATATTCCAGAGAGGATCATCAAAAATTGATCGGGCGGCATACTCCTTAATCTGTGTTACGTGAATGCCCACCACTGCCGGTGAAGCGGATTCTATGGCTCGGGTTATGGCTGTATGTCTAGAAGTATGAACAGACTCTGTGAGCTTCTCCTTCTCCAAAACTGGATTTTCTGGGGAATTTGCCGAGCAGAGCATCATTGTAGCTGCGGCTACGATAATCAAGATAACAGATATTTTTTTCATAGAACACCTCTGGGGAAATTTGAGCGCCACTCCCACGCTATTGGCGGGTCATAGACGATTTTTTCTAAAAAGAGTCCACTGGCCGGCGCAGTATAAATCTCGCTAATCCGATGGCGCGCCTCGAGAAAGCGCCGAAAATCAGCAGCGGTCCAACGACCGCGTCCGGCTTCAATCATTGTACCTGTCAGCGACCTCACCATTGAATGTAAAAAACGATTAGCAGAAATTCTATAGAAGAGTTGAGATTCTTCTGTCTGATGCCATTCACTTTCATAGACGATGCAGCGCTTGTGTTTTACTTCAGCGGCTATCTGGCAAAAAGCGGTGAAATCGTGTTCTCCAATTAAAAGTCGGGCACAACTATTCAAAATTTCTAAATCTGGTGTCGAGTGAATCTGCCATGTATAGGGAAAATGAAGGGCCGTCTGACCGATGTGGACTTGGTAGCGATAATGACGCTGTTTTGCAGAATATCGGGCATGGAAATCATCGGGAACGTAGGCTGCTCCCTTGACTCTTATTGTTTTTGGAAGTTTGGAATTGAGAGCCAGGCCGATGTTTCGGGCAGCCAATTTGATTTTTGTATCAAAGTGAGCTATCTGCATCTCGGCATGGACACCGGCATCGGTGCGACCGCTTCCTATAAGCCGGATTTTTTCCTGAAAAAGTTTATCCCAGGCTTTTTCTACGGCGGCCTGAACGGTAGGCTGATCCGGCTGCCATTGAAAACCGGCGTATTCTCCGCCATTATATTCAAGCCAGATGCTGATTTTTGCCATCATTTATCGATTTTCTCTGACGTTTTGTAGCCGCGGCTGCTCATTGCAGCGCTTAGAAGCTCGGCTCGGCTTAAGCTCATGAGTATCATTGGCATAATCATAGCGCCATAATACCGTACTCTCTCTAAAAGCCCCTTTCGCGCTCCTATTCCCAAAATGCGGTAAATCTGTTGTAATGCGTGGTATTCCTCTTGAATCAGTCCGGAATAGCGCCACCCGATAAGGAGTGGCTGCAGCATATTTGAAAAGATTTGACGCTTCTTATATCTTGCTTCCAGCTCCCAGGTCTCTATTCGATGTATGAGGTCTATATTCTTTAGCTGCTGAAAAATTAAAGTCATGCCAAGGAGAATAAGCCCATTTCGCAATGTAAAAAATAGGCTTTTTTCCCAGAGATAGCAGCTTGTCAGCGGCGCCAGATAGGGAGACTCAAAGCGGAGAAAAAGATGGATCAGCATCGTGAACAAGAGTAGCGGCCAAAAATAGCGAAAAGACTTTTTGATTGGCGCCAAATCACCTGCCAATATGGCGAAAATGCCCAGTACCGCAAATAGCAATAGCTGAAATAGCACTGATTTGGTGAAGGCAGCCAATATCGTCGTTATAAATATAAGTTGCAAAAGCATTATTTAGCCGTGTTTAGACTAAAGGAAATACTAAGCTGCCCCATATCACGCTGAGCATCGTAATTCAGCGCGATATGGCTGTCGCGATTGGAGAGGTAAACCAGATCCAGCGCGCTGACAATCCGATTAAAAACCATTGCACCCACAATCAAGGTCGCTCTGTCTCTCGCCAGATCCCGGGCGCGGCGCATCGTCCGATATTGGTTTGCATGCTCAACAGAGCTCCATTCCCAGGCATAGGCATCTTCCCAAACCTTTTCCGGCGCACGGTTTTCCAGCATTGCTTCCCGATGAATCTGCCAGGAAAGATAGGAGCCTAGGTCTATCCAGTATTGGTTTTCATCACTGAAAGCATCTGCATTTGCGTGCAGCGCCGCATATCCCCGCATCTCGTTATTTTGATCCCTGGCATAAGTTTGGAGCCCTATTATTGATGCAAGCATCGTAAGGTCTGCAGCCATAAGCCAGCGACCCCGATTCTCCTGTATTGAAAGCTCTCCCCAGCCAGGAAGAACAAGACTCTTTAATAATGCCTTTTTATCAAGCTCAGCAGCTTGCAAAAAACCAGCGGAGCTCAGGAGCACAATCCAAAGCAGCAATTTATTTTTTTTCACATACACCTCCAGAAAATGAATGCATAGTACAGGGAAACGTTCCGCTTCAACGCCAAAAATAGAGTGTCAAAAGGGCTGCATTTGCTAAAACAGTCCAGATTAAATAGACTCCGAAAGCCGATCCTGCGCTAAGCGCCTCATCTTCGGCTATGGGGAAGGCCCCAATTCTTTCCAAACGATAAGCGCCATGTTCCCGGACTGATAGCTCCACAATCAATGTGTCATTCTGCAATATTTCCCTCATCTCTCCTACTAAATCAGCTTTCGCAGAATCTTCAAACAGGCGGTAATTCTCCTGTGAAAGCAGCTCACTGATTTGAGAAAGATAGGGCGTTTCCCCCGAAAAATAGACCGACTGGCCTTTGCCATCAGCCAAAAGAATGCTTACAGAAACAATGATTATCAAGACTATTTTTTTCGCCAAAGCCAAAGGACTCCCACAATTAGGAGCAAAACAACAGCCTGAGCGAAAAAATCACCAAAACGCAGATATAGAGGCTCCTTGTGGCTGCTCTGCACTTTTAAATCTAAAACACCCCTGGTATTCAAGGGCAGACTGTCAATAATCTGTCCTTTTATATTCACGGCCATTGATATTCCGGTATTGGCAGACCTTATAAGGGGTCTCCGGGTTTCGATGGCACGAAATTTAGCCTGAGCCGCATGCTGATATGGCGCCCAGCTATCTCCAAACCAACTGTCATTGGTAAGCAGAAGCAGGAAGACGCCGCCTTCGAGAATCCTCTGCCGGGTCATATGGGGAAAGATTGATTCATAACAGATGATCGGAGCCAGCCTCAAATCGATAAAGCGCTGATATTGATTGGAATCATTGACGCCCTTGACAAAATTTCCTATGCCAATGTTGAGGCTTTTCAGTTTGGGTAAAGATTCTGAAAGAGGTATATATTCACCAAAGGGGACAAGATGCTCTTTGTCATATTTTCCCGTCAAACCTTGTCCCGGCTCAAAAATTAGCATACTATTAAATGAATAATAGGTTTCGCCAACTTTCTCGTAATCCGGAGCGCCTGTGATAATGATGCTTCGTGTTTCGTTGCTGATATTGCTGACATAGGCAGACCAGCGGTGAGATTTTCGCAGATAAACCGGCGTTGCGCTTTCTGGCCACACGATAAAGTCAATTTTCTCCAGTTTGTCAGCGCGGCTTAAAGAATCCAGAGTATGAAAAATCCGCATTCGGTTTTCCCTGTCCCATTTCTCGCTACTGCCATAATTAGGCTGAACGACACGAAAAACTGCTGACGGCCCCTTGTCATCAATAGATTGCCACCTGATAAAGCCATAAGTATAAGCCGCTAAAAATATGACAACTAGAGAAATAGCAGCATTCCGATGAAATCTGCCCTGGTTAGCCTGATACAAAATATGGAAAAGGAGGACATTGACTGAGACGATAATGAATGAAATCAGCCAGATACCGCCAATATCAGCCAATTGAGCAAAAAGCAAGTTCTCAGTCTGGCTATTGGCTAAAGCAATCCAGGGAAAACCAAGGGCTCCAAAGGAGCGCAAATATTCAACGCTCATCCAGGTAAAAGGAAAGGCCAGAGTCGCGTATTGGGGACGATGCCTGAAAATAAAGGTCGTCATCCAGCCAATAAGACCATAGTTCAGAGCCAGAGCCAGAGCTGCCGCCACCATAGATAAGCTTACAATCCATACCGCTTCGCCACTGTTAAAAGCCAGCCAATGCACCATAAACAAGCCATAAACCAGACCAAAAAGATAGCCATACAAAAAACCGTGCCGTCCTGACGAAAAAACCCATAACAATGGAACTAATGCAATAAAGGCAAGATACCATTGATTTATGGGGGGAAAGGCCAGAGAGGCTAAAATAGCGGAACCGCCAACAGCCAGCAATCGATGTTTTTCAGAACTCATTTCTGAGAATCCAAAAAATCCTGAAGAATCAATCGAGCTGCCATAGCATCTATCTTTTCTTTATTGTGACCTGTCTTAATTCCCTGGCTGACCAGTATCTGAATAGCATCAGCGCTGCTGTACCGCTCATCCCAAAACTTCACCATACAGTCAATCTCATTTTTCACAGCTTCAGCAAATTCCTCTACAATCAAGGTCTGACGTGTTTTATTGCCACTCAAACCCTGTGGATATCCAATCAGAATTATCTCGACGTCGTGCTTCACACAGAGCTCTTTCAGGTGAATCACCGCATCAGCCATTTTTTTGATTTGCAGGGTGGGCAGGGCAGTGGCAATTATCCGAAGAGGATCAGACATTGCCAATCCAACACGGCGCTGACCATAGTCAACGGCAAGAATTCTTCTATTCAATCTCTGCTAACGACTCTTTTAGATAGTCTTTGAGAATTTTTCCCGGTTTGAAATGTGTCTTTTTCCGAGGCGGAACATGTACAACGACATTCGTGCGGGGATTACGAGCCTTGGGCTTAGCTTTGGTAGGCTTCACTTCAAAAACGCCGAAATTGCGGATTTCTATACGAACAACCTCACTTTCCTGATCCATAAGAAATGACCGGATAATTTCAAAAAGGTCATCAACAAGCTCTTCTGCTTCGTAGAGTTTAAGAAATTCATTTTTTTCCAGCAGCGCGTGACTGATATCTTTTTTGGTATAGGTTTTCACTGGTTTCCTAAGTGACATTTTTCCTCCTTTTAAATTCGTTCAATGTTTAAAATTCCCGGTATCTTTTGAATTTTCGCGATAATCCGGTTTGCATGTTTTACACTTTCCACTTCAATGGCTACATTTCCGTAGCCGATTTCTCCTTCCAGCTCAAAGTTGATGCCCAGCATATTGGTTTTGGCATCCTTAATGATATCCGTGATATCATAAACCATATTCCGGCGGTCTTCGCAGATAATTTTCAGGTGGGTCACAAACTTTTTTCCGCCAGAAATATCCCATTCTACATCAATAAATCTGTCCTGCTCAATTTGAAGTTTAGGGATATTCTTGCATTCAGAACGATGGATTGTAATGCCCCTTCCTCTGGTAATAAAGCCAACAATGACATCGCCAGGCAGGGGGTTGCAGCATTTTGCAAGGTTAACCATCATATTTTCAATACCCTGAATACGTATCCCCTGAGGCGTCCTGAGAACGGTGCGTTTCAGCAGACCGCTTAATCCACCCTCATCGCTTTCCGACTCCGGTGAAGGCTCTTCTGCCCTGAAAAGCCGGTTAACGACATCCCGCATTGTGATATCGCCTTTTCCTAAAGCCTGGTAAAAAAGATTAAGCGTCTGAAAACCCATATCTGCAAATCGCTCTTTTGCCTCTTTCAGGCGGTCAGCCATTTTTAGTCTGCGCAAGCCCTTTTCGAGAATCTCCTCACCCAGCTTAACTGACTGCTCATATTCATTTTGCCTCAGCCATTTGCGGATTTTATTGATAGCCTTGGTCGTTTTTACAAAACTGAGCCAATTGTAGCTGATATTATAATTATTGCTGGTGATAATCTCAACCCTGTCGCCGCTGCTGAGGGGAGAATTAAGGGGCATTATACGACCGTTTACTTTTGCGCCGAGACATTTTAGACCAACTTCTGTGTGGACGTTGAAAGCAAAATCAAGGGGTGTGGCGCCATTGGGAAGTTTGATAAGATCATTATTTGGTGTGAAAACGAAAATTTCATCTTGAAAAAGGTCAATTTTCAACATTTCCATAAATTCGGCATCATTGGTGGGATCACTTTTCAGGGCTTCCACCAGCTCCCGAAGCCACTTGATCTGTTTTTCCAGCTCGTCGGTTCCTGTTTTAGATTCTTTATATTTCCAATGGGCAGCGATTCCCACTTCGGCTGAATGGTGCATATCTGCAGTACGAATCTGGACTTCAACCAGGCGTTTATCCAGACCAATGACTGTTGTGTGGAGTGAACGATATCCGTTTTGCTTGGGAACGTTGATGAAGTCACGAAAACGTTCAGGAATCATCACAAAATGAGAATGAATATGTCCTAAAGCAGCGTAGCAGTCACTCTCTTCAGGAACAATAACCCGAATCGCCAGGATATCAAAAATTTCCTCAAATTTTTTGTTTTGCCGCAGCATTTTACGATGAATGGAAAAATGATGTTTAATCCGTCCATAAATTTTTGTCTGGATTCCTTTTTTCTTTAGGATATCCTGTATAGTATCGCTGAAGCGGGCAATATACCGCTCCATTTCATCGTGTTGTGACCTAATTTGCTTGTCCAACGCCTTATAATATTCTGGCTCGAGGTACTGAAAAGCCAGGTCTTCAAACTCCATTTTCAGGCTGTACATTCCCAGTCGGCTGGCTAATGGGGCATAGACGTCCCTGGTCTCGATGGCGATTCTTCTCTGCTTGATCACTGGCAGGCTGTAGAGGGTGCGCATATTGTGCAGGCGGTCGGCAAATTTAATAACCAGCACGCGAATATCCTGGGCTACCGACAAAAACATTTTTAGAAAATTCTCCGCCTGTCGTTCCTGGTTGCTGTCAAATTTAATTCCACCGATTTTTGTGACGCCTAAAACAAGCTCAGCCACCACAGGGCTAAATTCCTCGGCGATTGTATTGCTGGAAATATTGGTATCTTCGACAACATCGTGCAAAAAACCTGCTATGACGCTGGTGGTGTCCATAGAAAGCTCAGCTAAAATCATCCCCGTTTCAAAAACGTGTTCAAAATAGGGTTCACCTGAGCGACGAAATTGTGTTTTATGGGCATTTTCGGCAAATTTATACGCTTTATATAAAAGTGGCGCATCACTTTCTATATTATTATGATATTGGTACATCTTTCGCAGTAAAAGCTGAAATCGCTTTGGGTATATCTGCATATTTTCTGGCTGGAAACCCTGAATTTGCTGGGAATTCATCAGAACTGGCTTCCTCCCTCATCTTCGTCGGTATAGGCCGGATTATCAAAGCGGGCAAAGCGGGGAGTAAATTGGAGGGGCACATTCCCCAAGGGACCATTTCTCTGCTTGGCGATAATTAGGTCTGCTTTATATTCATCTGCCGGATCTTTAGAATAGACATGCTCTCGATATATGAAGAGCACAACGTCTGCATCCTGTTCGATAGCGCCTGATTCTCTAAGGTCTGAAAGCTGCGGCCTCTTATTGGCGCCTCGCTGCTCTACCGCCCGACTAAGCTGCGACAAAGCAATCACTGGCACATTGAGCTCTTTAGCCAGTGCCTTCAGGCCTTGGCTTATCATGGAAATCTCCTGCTGCCGGTTTTCTGTCCTGCCATATCCTCTGGCAAGCTGCAGGTAATCAACAAAAATAATATCTAATCCATGCTCAGCTCTCAGACGGCGGGCTCTGGTGCGAATTTCCATAATGGTGAGTCCTGGTGTATCATCTACATACAGAGGAGCGCTTTCCAGCCGAGAAGCAGCATCAATTATCTCGTGCCAGAGATCCTGTGGAATTTTACCGGTTCGTAAAAGCTGATGATCTACTTTGCTTTCCGAAGAGAGTAAGCGGCGGATAATCTGCTCAGTGGACATTTCCAGACTAAAAAAACCAACAGTTTTTTGATATCGCACAGCAATTAACGATGCCATGCTAAGGGCTACAGCCGTCTTACCCATCGAAGGACGACCGGCAAGAATAATCAGATCAGAAGGCTGGAAACCAGCGGTAAAGCTATCTAGTTTGATAAAACCCGTAGGTACCCCGGTAATATCACTTTTAGAATGTGCCATATTCTCGATATTTTTCAGGACCGGATTAGCCACCAGCTCGCCAATGCGCACAAAATGCTTGTTGCTGATATGCTGCTTAAGCTGGAGTATTTGGCGCTGGGCACCATCTAGAATTTCATCAATTTCCACATCTTCCTGATACGCTTCAGAAACCAAGCCTGTCGCCACCTGAATAATACCGCGAAGTACAGATTTTTGTCGTACAATCTTCGCGTAATAAGCGACATTGGCTGCGGAGGGTACACGGGCTAATATCTGGCTGATTCCTGCGGGACCTCCCGCTAGGTCCAAGAGCTTTAATTGCATTAAGCGCTGAGTGACAGTCAGTTGGTCAACAGGCTCATTTGCGATAGCAAGCGAGCTGATAGCCCGAAAAATAGCTCTGTGGCTTTCTTTATAAAAGTCACCTTCACGCAGTGTTTCCATTACCTCTATCGCGGCTTCTGCCTCCAGCATCATCGCGCCCAATACGGCAATCTCTGCTTCAATAGCCTGAGGCGGTACGCGTTTGATTAATTCTACACTCATCGCCTTGACCAATATTTATCTTTGAGGATTCTGAAATCGTCCTGAATCATATTCAGCATATTCATATTCCGCAATATAGCTGCCGGATGGTAGGTCACCATCAGATCAACTCCTTGATATTGGAGGGTTTTTCCCCGCATTTCCTTCAGCGCTAAATCTTTTTTCAACAGTGTTTTACCGGCAATTCTACCAAGCGCTACAATGACCTTGGGATTGATTATGCGTATTTGTTCATGCAGATATGGCTCGCAAAGGGCTATTTCTTCAGGCAGCGGGTCCCGATTAGCTGGCGGTCGGCATTTCAGTACATTGGCAATAAAAACATCGGAGCGTTGAAGATCGATCTCCGCAAGCAGTTTATCAAGGAGCTGCCCGGCCCGGCCGACAAATGGAATACCCCGCAAGTCCTCCTGCTCCCCTGGTGCTTCGCCGATAAAAAGTATTGGTGATTGGGGGTTGCCATCACCAAAGACAAAATTACGACGACTCTGGCTGAGGGCACACAATCTGCAGTTTTCGATTTTTGTTTTTAATTCGTTTATTGGATTCACTGGAAAGATTAGCTTCTCCCCGAACAGGTCCCGATAGTATTTTAGCCAATCAAGCCTGTTCATCTTTTGCACAATTGAATACCGTCGCTAAGATATTGAAAGCGAGTTTCTTTTTGCTGTCTGGCTTGAGTTCTTCGACGTCTCCCTGCCGATTCATAATCCAGATATGATTCGTGTCGGAGCCAAAAGCAGCGCCATCTTCCTCAAGGTTATTCATAACAATGTAGTCCAGATTTTTTTTCTCCATCTTCTTGCGAGAGTTTTCCGTCATATTCATAAGCTCTACGCTAAAGCCCACCAATGTCTGCTTCGATTTTCTTTTCCCGAGCTCATTGAGAATGTCCACCGTGGGTTTCAATGGAATCGAATCGCCAAGGGTTTCCTTCTTGATTTTGATCCCACTCTGATTTTGCGGCTGAATATCTTCAACTGCCGCTGCCATGAACAGAGCATCACAATGGTCAAAAATCTCGGTAAGCGCGTTAAGCATCTCCTGAGCCGACTGAACTCTGATGTTATGGCAATTGTGGGGCAAATCCAAATGGCTTGGCCCAATGATGAGCGTGACATCTGCGCCGAGAATTGCCGCAGCCTCAGCCAGGGCAATGCCCATTTTTCCAGTGGATGGATTGCTGATAAAGCGGACTTTGTCAAAATATTCCCGGGTCGGGCCAGCGGTGACAATGATTTTCTTTCCTGCAAGGTCTTTGGGAGCCGCTGCAGCATTGAGTTTGTCAATAATAAGAGCCTCGCCTGGCAGGCGTCCGATTCCCCATCCCTCCTGTCGTGTCGCCAATTCGCCCGTTTCCGGCTCAATAATATGACAGCCACTTACTTTGAGAATATTGAGATTTTTCTGAAAAAAGGGGTTTAGATACATATTTTTGTTCATTGCAGGGGCCAGCCATACTTTTTTTGGTTCAGCAACCAAGAGCATTGTACTCAGCAGATCATCAGCAATGCCATTGGCCATTTTGCCAATAATATTTGCCGTTGCTGGAGCCACCAAAAAAATATCAGCAGACTGTACAATATCTATATGGCGTGTAGCTACAAGATGGTCAGATTCAAATATTTCCGTCAAAACCCTTTTTCCGGAGAAGGTCTCAAAAATCAGTGGCGTCATAAATTCCTGAGCGTGCTGCGTCATTACAACCTGAAGATCAGCATTGTAATCGGCAGTTAATCTTCGCAACAGATTGGCAACCTTGTAGATGGCAATACCCCCGGAAAGACCTAAAATAATTTTTTTCCCTTCAAGGAAAATCATCAGACGAAATGGTCCTCAAATCCATCTGAGTGTTCATCATTGTGCGGATTCTCTTTATAATATTCCCATTTCAAGTTTTCCCGCTCGTATTCTCGCATTGCGATAGTCGTCGGTTTTTCAAGATTGTCAAATTCCTCGGCATCATATTGCTCATCGGTCATCAATTCTTCTTCACCATCAATCTGCTGCGGCTTCAGAGAGTACTTGATTGCCCGTTTTTCATTGATCTGCCGGGCTCTTTTCGCCATAACAGTAATTGCTTCAAAAATATCGTCAGGACGCTCGCCCTGATATTTAAATCCTTTTGACATCTTTATTCATCCTCCTCATTGCAAATGATTGCTTCCACATCCTGGATAGCCATTTCCAGTTCCTCATTTATTACTATGTAATTGAAATGCCAGCGTTTTTCCCGCTCAAGCTCAATTCTTTCCAAACGTTTATTGATTGTTTCTGGACTATCTGTTTTGCGCCGAGCCAGTCTTTGCTTTAAAGCCCTCAGATCAGGCACATCAATAAAAATGGTGATGGCCTTAGGAAATTTCTTAGCAATTTTTAATGCCCCATTCACGTCCAGATCAAAAAAAATAGGTTCACCATCAGCAGCTTTCTCAAGCTCAGAACTTGGAGTGCCATAATAATTGCCATGGACCGACTCGTATTCTAAAAGTTCATTATTTTCGATCATCTTTTCAAATTCAGCTTCAGAAACAAAATGATAATCCACGCCATCTGTTTCATTTAGCCGCTTTTCCCGGGTAGTGACAGATACAGAAAAGTGCCATTGCGGGTACCGTTTCAGCAAATTTCGAATGATGCTTGTTTTCCCTCCGCCGCTATAGGACGAAATAATAATCATATTCTCGCTCATTGTATATTCTGTACCTGCTCTCTTAGTATTTCCAGATCATTTTTCATCTCCACCACAAGGCGGCTAATGGCTGCGTGATTTGACTTACTGCCCATCGTGTTGACCTCTCTCAACATTTCCTGCAAGAGAAAACTAAGCCGCTTGCCGACTGGCTCATCACTGAGATTCAGATAATTCTCAAATTGTGCACTGTGACTATCGAGACGACCGATTTCCTCACTGATATCTAGTTTATCGGTCAGAAGAACCGCCTCCTGCCGAAATTGGTCTGGGTCCAAATCGGTCTTCCCCAATAATATCTGCAAACGCTGCAGCAGTGATTCAAAATGAATTTGAGCATTATTTTTCTGCAGCTCAGCCACTTGATGCAATCTTTCCACAAAAATATTTTTTTGGGAAAGCAGCAGCTTTTTCGTGTAAACGCCTTCCAGCTTCTGCATATTTTCCAGCGCAGAATAGGCTTCGTTGAGGGAATTTTCCAATTGCTGCCGAAAAGCATTCTCATCTCGAGCCTGCTGCACCAGACTAAGCAGCTCAGGCCGGTAGAAAATCTGATTAATACCAATCTGCCCCTCCAGATGAAAATCCTCCTTCAGGCGCTTGGCAATGCTTAGATATTCTCGAAGCAGATGCTGGTTAATCTCGTATCCATTGAAAGTATGAGCTTCGCCCTGCTTAATGGAGACGACGCAGCTAATCTTGCCGCGAACTGCTCGCTTCTGGAGAGATTCTCGAAGCCACTCTTCAATATAGACCATATCCCGAGGCACAAAAACATGAAGATCGACAAAGCGACTATTAAGGGAACGGATTTCCAATGTGTAGTGAAGCGCTTCAAACTGTCCTTCCGCGCGCCCATAACCTGTCATACTTTTCAACATTCACCTTCCTTTTTCTGATTGGCGAATATAGTGAACGATTAATTAGAATACAAACAAATTACTTTATTTTTTATTAAGTTAGCTCAAGAGATCCACTTGTGGTTTCATCGCTTTTCCGAGCAAGAAAATCATTTATCTTCTGCCTGAAGGGAGTCGGAATCGAGATTGGGCTGCCATCTTTCCCCACAAAAACCAGAGTGCTCATCGCTTCAGCAACGCAGATACGCTTTTGTTTATAAATGGTATAAACAAAATGCATTGAAGAGCGCCCAGGTTTATTAATGGACGCCTCAATGAGCAGCTCATCACCATAATGAGCCGGCGCTTTATACTCTATCTCGTGGCGAACAATCACCGGATAGCTCTCCCATCTGGCAAAATCATTAAAACTTAGTCCCATCTGCTCTAAATAATCTCCGCGAGCTGCCTCGAGATAATTTAAAAAGGTGGCATTATTTACATGTCCAAATGAGTCCAGCTCATAGCTGCGGACTTTTATCGTTGTACTGAGTATCATTCTTCTCCTAAAATTTCCGGAAAAAGTGCAATCCGGTTGTCTTTGTGATATGCAATTTCGTTAAATGCAGCTTCAAATGACGCGTCTAAATCTCTGCCATATTTTACTTTTAAGCTTTGCAGTAAGGGCGCTGCAAATGGATAATTCATAATGGCAAGGTCTCGAAGATAATTAATAATCGATTGAGCCTCAATGAGAAAGAGTTTTTCCAGAATAGCGGAGCAGATGGCCTCATTATGTTCAATATAGGGTGTGATTTTCTCTATGAGTGTTTCACGATGGAAAAAATGGAGCGATTCCTTAATTCTTGGCAGCAGCATCGGTCGAAGATTTTTATCTTTCAGCAGTTCGAGCAGCTGAGTAGATTCCTGCTTATTCATAGGCTTATTGAGGGAAAAAAAGGCTTGGTCCAGTCTATGCGTATTTTCATTACATAAGGTCTCATTTACACTCTCTTCAGCCATTTTTAATTCCGCACCCAAAGTTTTTTTTCACCAGACTGCGGTAGTGCTCAAGCTCATTTTTTTGTTTTTCTGAACTCCAGTTTAATTTTTGGGCCATTTCATTTGCTATAGCTTCTACCATAAATAGTCCATTCGTATCGTCAAAAATCAGCAGACTGAGACGCCGCCACATCAAATCTTCCAGGGTGAGGGTCATCTCGTAATCAATAAGATAATGAATCTCGGCTTTGAGAATATCCGCTCCTGAAACCAGGGGCTTAAGATTTTCTTTACCATACTGGCTAAGCAAGGTAAACTGTGTTCCATACATACCGATGAGACGTTGAATCGTCTCTGGCGGAAGATTCCATAAGTCACTGTAAAGCTTACTGTTAATCTCTTTAAACAAAATGATGTCCCTGATATTCCCGCCAAACAATGGCAGCGATTCAGGATGCAAAGCCTCCTCTTCGCTGCGGTGCAGCTCTAGTGGCAGCGATTTTTCGGCGCGATCAATTGTTTTCTCTCCCATCAGGCGAAAAGTAGTGAGTTTGCCGCCAGCGACAGTAAGAAAGCGCGGATGGTCTTGGATGATTTCGAAATCACGGCTAATATCGGAGGGATCGCCCTCTTCGCCACCGATGAGAGGTCGCAATCCAGCCCAGCTTGAAACAATATCTGCCCGACTCAGTTTTCCCTTGTTAAAAGCACGGTTTGCCGCCGCCAGCAAATAATCAATATCCTCTTCACTGGCAAAAACATCGTCTGGGTCTCCGCTATAGTCCGTATCCGTGGTGCCGATATAGGTATATTTTCCCTTAGGCACAGAAAAAATCATCCGCCCGTCTTCGGAAAACAGTACAACTGAGCGATTGAGGGGCAGACGCTCCTTTTTAAAAACGATATGAATGCCCTTCGTAGGTCGCAATAGCTTATCACTTTTCTGTAGTTTATGACGCATATGGTCTGTCCAGGGACCTGTGGCATTAATTATCAAACGGCTTTTTACCTTATAGACAGCGCCATTGATGCTATCTCTCACTTCTGCTGTTACGTAGCTGTCATTTAGCTGAAGGGAACGGACTTCAGCATAATTGGCAATGGCGGCTCCCATCGCCGCAGCGCTTTGCATTGCCGCCAATGTAAGCCTGCCATCATCAACCAAACAATCAAAATAAATAAAGGCGCCGGTCATTTGTGATTGGTTGATCTCTGGCTCAAGCTTGGCCAGACGAGCTGGGGAAATCATTCGATGATGACCGATCTGCCGACTTCCTGCTAATAAATCGTAGCCTATCAAACCGATTTTAATTTCAAATTTATTATTTTTGCTGTACTCATAAACGGGATAGACATATTCCTGTGGATAAACCTGATGCGGCGCGATTTGCAGGAGAATCTCTCTTTCGCTAAGACTTTCTCTCACCAGTGAAATATTCATCTGCTGCAGATAACGCAGCCCGCCATGAATCATTTTACTGCTGCGAGAACTCGTCCCTGAAGCAAAATCATCTTTCTCCAGTATCAGCGTTTTATATCCTCGCCTGGCAGCAGCCATCGCTGCTCCGGCTCCGGTAATACCGCCACCGATAATTAGAATATCCCAAATCTTTTCACCGCTGTGGGCGAGTGTCTCTTGCCTGCTCTTACCTGAAAATTTCATTGACGCTCCATTTTTCTCAAATTTAACAATTTTTAGAATTATTACAGACATAAAAAAACCCTGATTGCTCAGGGTTTTTAAAAATTATCTGATTCTGACGATAATCAGAAAGGAAGCAGATTGGGCAGGACATAGGAGCCAACCAATCCAACTGTAAGCAGAGCGCTGCTTGCATCACCAGTATCAACTGGATCTGTCAGAGCCAGATGACCTGTGATATCTAAACCAACAGAAATGCCTGGAGCAACTGTATAAGCAGCCTTTACGCCACCATTCACACCAATTGCGCTGCCATCGCCAAGCACATAAAATCCAAGGCCAACCTTAGGAGCCACATAGAGACCTTCTACAGGAATCAGACTGGAAAGATTCATTGCACCATAGACACC
>DSDE01000464.1 GCA_011049095.1 Fidelibacterota bacterium | reverse complement strand
TAATTGCCTGGTAATCGTTGTGCCTGGCTTCTGCTTCTGCTGCCAGAGCGCTCGCCTCATGTCCGCTGGTAACGGCAAAAGCACCCAGCCAGTCTTTGCCCTTTGGAGAAATAAAATCGGCAAGGCAGTGAAGTATCTCGCTATTACTCTGCTGCTGCCGCAAAAAGTGGAAGACGACAGCGTCTTCAAGGAGAATATCTTCACCGCGACTTACTGCAGGAAAAATTCCCAAAACGGCTCTGGGAGTGAGTTTTTTATTATTCACCAGCCATTCTAAAGTATTTTGTCCATCTTTTAGGAGTTTCTCTGCTTCAGCGCCTTGTTTTGGGTCCTGTAGAATTTGGGGATATTTCCCCTTCATTTCCCAGGTGTGAAAAAAAGGCGTCCAGTCAATGAATGATATCAGCTCCTCTAAATTTATATTATCTATGGGGATAATTCCGCTTTGTCTGGGTCTTTGTGGCGTATAGTTTTCCCAGTCTGTGTTAAAGGCTCTTTTTTTTGCTTCTTCAAAAGAGAGAAATTTCCGCTTGGTATTGCGTTTATTGTGGTCACTGCGGAGTTTGTTATATTGAATTTTAATCTCTTCAGAATAACCTGCCTGGTTGCTTGCTGTCAGTTTTTGTGCCACATCAGGGGCATTGCTGGCATCAGGAACCCAGATCACCGGCCCGCTGTATTCTGTGGCTATCTTTACCGCGGTGTGCAGCCGGCTGGTGGCAGCTCCGCCAATCAGCAGTGGCATCATTAGCTTGTTTTCTTCCATTTCTCGTGCCACATAGCTCATTTCCTGGAGCGAAGGGGTAATGAGTCCGCTTAATCCGATGATGTCTGCTTTTTTCTCTTTTGCCTGTCGGATGATTTCCGCTGCAGGAATCATAACGCCTAAATCTATAATTTCATAACCGTTGGAGCTGAGTACTACCCCGACGATATTTTTTCCGATATCATGAACATCGCCTTTGACGGTGGCAAGGAGTATTTTTTTTGCTTTAGAACCACTGCTTTTTCGCTCTTTTTCTATAAAAGGGGTGAGGACATTGACGGCCAGCTTCATAACTCTGGCGCTTTTTACTACCTGGGGTAAAAACATCTTTCCGGCAGCAAAAAGTTCTCCGACATAATTCATCCCATCCATCAAGGGTCCTTCGATAACGGCCAGGGGAGAGCCAAGCTGCTCCAGCGCTGCTAAAGTGTGCTCTTCAATGTGCTCCGTGACACCTTCTGACAACTGATAGGTGATTCTTTGCAGCAGTGGCATTGAAAGCCAGGCTTTTGGAGCCGATTTTTCTGATTTATTTGGAGTATGCATCTTTTTTGCAATTTCAAGCAGCTGTTCTGTAGCATCTTCTTTGCGGTCGAAAATCAGGTCCTCAATGGCATTTCGCAAATCCGGTGGCACCGACTCAAAAGGCATCATCTGAGCCGGGTTGATGATAGCCATATCGAGGCCTGCTGCTTTGGCATGATAGAGAAAAACTGCGTGCATAGATTCTCTTAGTTGACTGTTTTGCCGAAAAGAAAAGCTGAGATTACTGAGTCCGCCACTGAGATGGATGTGGGGATATTTTTGACGGAAATAGCGACAGCTATCAATGAAATCAAGTGCATAGCGCCGATGCTCCGCTATGCCGGTTCCAATGGCAAAAATATTGGCGTCCAGAATCATATCTTCAATAGGGAATTGAAGTTTACTTGTCAAAAGATCAATTGCCCGCTCCAAAATTGCGATGCGCCGCGCCAACGTGTCGGCTTGACCCGTCTCGTCGAAGGCCATAATCACAGCGGCAAAGCCAAATTTTCTCAAGACAGCAGCCCGCTCCAGAAAAGGACCCTCGCCATCTTTGAGGCTAATGGAATTGACAATACCCTTTCCCTGGACATTTTTTAGAGCTTGTCTAATTATCTTCCAATCTGATGAATCAATCATCAGAGGAACACGACTCACGGCAGGATCGCTATTGATGTGGCGCAGGAGAGTTTCCATCCGCTCGATACCGTTATACATTGCGTCATCAACATTAATATCTATGATCTGGGCGCCTGCCTCGATCTGCTCCCGTGCCACAGTGAGGGCTTCATCATAATTCTCCTGCTCAATTAGGCGGCGAAATTTCCTGCTGCCCGCCACATTGCTGCGTTCACCGATATTGATAAAATTAGTTTCCTTACGGATGATCATAGTTTCCAGTCCGCTGAGGCGCAGCAGGCGCTCTTTTTGCAAAACGATGCGGGGCTTTTCTTTAGCGACTGCTGCCACAATGGCTCTAATGTGCTCCGGTGTGCTGCCACAACATCCTCCACAGATGTTGATAAGCCCTTTACCAGCGAGCGATGCCAGACTTTTGGCCATATATTTGGCTGTGTCATCATATTCACCAAAAGCATTGGGCAGCCCTGCATTTGGGTGTATAGAAATGGGATGCCAGGCGACGCGGCTCAGCTCTTTGAGCCAGGGTGCCATATCAGTCACACCGAGGCTGCAGTTCAGGCCGATGCTGAGAATGGGGAAATGGCTGATGCTGTAGTAAAAAGCCTCCAGTGTTTGTCCAGACAGGGTGCGGCCGCTGGCATCTGAAACTGTAACCGAAACCATGACCGGGACTTTTTTCCCGATTTCGTCTTGTGTATCAAAAATAGCCATCAGGGCCGCTTTTGCATTCAAGGTATCAAAGATGGTTTCAAGCATCAGCAGGTCTGTGCCGCCGGATATCAGAATTTCGGCTTGCGTTTTGTAAGCGGCGTAAAGCTCTTCCCATCTAACGCTGCGGGCTGCCGGATTATTGACATCAGGGCTCATAGAGGCAGTTCGGCTCGTGGGGCCTAAAATCCCACACACAAAACGGGGCTTTTCCGGTGTGCTCATCTGGCGGGCTGCTTTCCGTGCGATTTTCACGGCAGCGATATTCATTTGCTTTACGGCAGATTCTAAATGATAATCAGACTGGCTTATTACGTTGGCGTTAAAGGTATTGGTCTCGATGATATCTGCTCCGGCTTCGAGATAGGCCAGATGGATTTTCTCAATGATATCGGGGCGAGTCAGGCTTAGGAGGTCATTGTTGCCGCGCAGATCTGTGGCGTGCTCCTTAAAGATATTCCCTCTGAAATCGTGCTCCGTAAGCTGCTCCCGTTGGATCATCGTTCCCATAGCGCCATCTAAAAAAAGGATGCGCTGTTTTAATAGCTTCTCTATTTGAGTCATTTTAATCCTTTCTGGACGATAAAGTCATTTTTTATCATAAGTTAAATTACAATGATTCTCGTTAAAGGGATAAATATTTTCTGAAAGCAGAGTTTTATTAGATTTCTCAAAAAGAGGATGGCCAAAAAAATAAAGCTTTATTTGTGAATGTTCTTAGAAGAGGCTAACTTACTGCGAATGAAATTTAAAAAACCCAAGGAAAGGAATCGAAAATGAAAAGAAGAATGACAGCCGTGCTGGCGCTGGCGGCCTTGCTGATTATTGGATGTGCCAAAAAAGAACAAACAGAAGTTTTTTATGATAAAGAAAGCGCTGAATTTGCCTTTTTCACCGCGCTGGCTGACAGTATTCCCGAGCTGACGCCAACAAAAAAAGTGGCGCTGGTCAGCAGTGATGATTTTGAAGTGAGCAATTATGATATTATGCCTTTTTTATATCGGGCGGTCCAGGGTGATTTGGAGCAGATGATGGCTGTTCCGATGCAGGAGGTGAGGAATTTTCTCCAGGAAATAGCCATTCAGGAAGGTGAAAGGAAGCTGCTGATGGCTGCAGCGGAATCCAAAGGTATCAGCCTGGAAGCTGCTGATTTAGATGCTGAGATGGCAGAGATTTTTGAAAGCTATGGAGGGAAAGAGGCATTCTTGCAGATGGTGAGTCAGCAGGGCTTTGATGAAGCTTTTGTTCGTGAGGATGTGCGGAAATCATTGATTGTAGAGCGTTATCTAGAGGAAAATATCTTTACTTTTGCAGAAATTTCCGATGAGGAGCTTGATGCTATGCTGGGTGAAGATGCCACGGCCACTGTGCGCCATATTCTGCTTTTGACTCAGGGAAAAAACGCTGTGGAAAAAGAGGCGATTCGCAAAAAGATGGAAGGAATTTTAAAAGAGGCGAAGAGCGGCTCTGATTTCGGGGAATTGGCAAAAAAATATAGCGAAGACCCAGGCAGCAGCGAAAACGGCGGCCTCTATGAAAAATTTTCAAAAGGCAGAATGGTAAAAGCCTTTGAAGATGCCAGCTTTGAGCTCCCTATTGGCAGTATCAGCGACATTGTAGAGACCAGTTACGGCTACCATATTATCAAGATTGAAGACCGCCAGAAAGAGGAGCGAGACCGCGATGAGTTGCGGAAAGATCTGCGAAGTGAGCGGAGCAAGGAACGAAATATGGAACAATACCAGGATCATCTGCTGGAGCTGAAAGACAAGCTGCACTTCAAGGTCAATATCTGATTCGCCAGTGAAAGCTTAGCTGCTTTTCCTGCTGTGGCCACTAATTTTGCAAGGCGAAAGCATGAAGCTTCATCTGGGAAATGCACCATTTACCCATAAAGATCGGGCAGATGACCATTATTATCAGGGAAGGCATTTTCCTGCCGAGCTGCATTACAACGATTTCATTATTCATTTTCATGGATGGTATAATCACATAGATAGTGTAAACAGCTATTTTCAACTTGAAAAGCAGTTTCTGTCGGCGAGGAAAAATGCCATTCTGAGTATTCCACAGGGGCCGAAAAATGCGCCAGACTCTTTTGGTGGCAAGCTCTCTGAGCAAGGAGGCCTGGAGCGCTTTCTTACGGAGCTTACGGATAGCCTGATTGCCAGGAAGGTCTTGCGGAGCCATAAACCCGGCAATATCATTTTAACGGGACACAGTGGCGGCTATAGCCCAATCGCCTATATCCTGATGCATGGCGGGCTGCGAAATCATATAATGGAGGTGCAGCTCTACGATGGAATTTATTCTCACCTGGAGAAATATGTCTGGTGGATAAGAAATCAAGAAGCTCGCTTTTTTTACATCATGACAGAAAATGGAGGCACAAAGATTTTACATCGGCAGCTTGCTGATAGTCTAAGAGCTTGTGGCCTCTTGTTTTTAGAAATGCAGGAAGCCAACCTGAGCATCGAAACAGCGGCTCAAAACAAAATTATCCTCTGCCACAGTAATCTGGGCAATAATGAAGTTCTTCATCAGCAGGAAAACTATCGCAAACTGATTGCTGCCAGCATACTCAAGCCCCTGAAGGATTAGGAGCGCAAATCTGTTCTGTTATCATTGTAAACAAAGCGTCACTTTCATAAATTAGCCACAATGAAGAGAGGATTGCTATGAGTTATTTGTCAAAGTTGCAAGATGATTTAAAATTGGCTATGAAATCTCGTGAAGCGCTTCGTATTCGGACGATTCGGTCGCTGATATCCAAATTGAAGGAGAAGCGCATTGAGCTGATACACGACCTAGAAGAGGCGGAAGAGCTGCAAGTATTGCGAAAAGCGGCAAAAGAGCGGGAAGAGAGCGCCGCAACGTATCATAATGCTGGCCGTGATGATTTAGCAGTAAATGAGAATGCTGAGCTGGAAGTGATTAAAAGTTATTTGCCAGCAGAAATGGATGATGAGCAGATATCTGATATTTTAAAGACAGTAATTGCTGAAATCGGCGCTAGCTCCATAAAAGATATGGGCAAAGTGATGGGCATCGCTATGAAAAAATTAAGCGGTCAGGCTGACGGTAAAAAAGTGCAGTCTTTGGTCAAATCTATGCTTGGCGCCTAAACGATGCATTGGGCCGATATTGTAGCCCTAGTTTTGATTACCTGGTTTGTGATCAGGGGTATCATCTCTGGATTAATTATGTCACTTTTTAGGTTGGCAGGAATTATTGCCGGTATTATTGTTGCCATCAAATTCCAATATGATGTGATGCAGTGGCTGCTGGCACAATTTCCCACTTTCCCGGACCAGATCGCCAGTCTGGTGGCTTCTTCTGTCATTTTTATGGGGGTCATCATTTTGGCGCAAGTTTTAGCTACAGCTATCAAAACTCTGGCTGACTTTGCCCTTCTCAGTTGGCTCGATAAGCTTGGTGGTCTTCTTATCGGCTTCTTTAAAGCCATTTTGCTCATTAGTCTTATTTATTGGGGAATGACACTGCTGCCGGCCAATAGTATCGTACAATCTATACAGAGGGATACTGTCAGCTATCAATTATTTGGAAATGCCGCGCCGGCAGCCTATGACAGTCTGATACGACCCTTTATCGGCAAAGGTACCTTTGATGAGCAGCTTGAGATATTTGGCAAAAAATTCCAGGAAGCGTATTTTCCTGAAAGCGCTACACCAGATAACCTGATCCGCCTTCTTGAACGAAGCGGAAAATTTAGCTCCAAAGAGATTGAAATTTTGCGGGATAATTACGAAAACATTCCCCAGGCAGAAAAAGAGCGTATCTTTGGGATGTTGCGGGGCACAGACATAGAGCAGCTTAAAGCCCTACGGGAGCTCCTAGAAAAATAATATGTCTCAAGACCTTTATCAACAGCTAGGATTTAGTAAAATCCGGCAAGTCTTAGCCGAGGGAGCCATTACAGAGCGGGCTCAGGGTCGTCTCGGTGGGCTCCTGTCTTTTATGGAGCTGGCTGATTATCGCCGGCAGCAGTTGCTGACTTTAGAAATGCGGCAGCTTATTGCTTTAGATTCTGCTTTGCCGCTGCTGGCTTTTCCCAATATGAGCGATTCACTGCGCCGTGCTTCCATTCGGGATGCCACACTTTCAGGCGATGAGCTCTATACCCTGGCCACAATCCTGACTGCAGCCCGCCATACTGCAAACTATTTCCGCGGCAGAAATGGCTACCCAAAATTGAAAACCCTGGTTCAAGAGCATACAGTTCCCCTAAAATTTTTAGAAGACAGCATACTCAGCATCTTTGACGCCAACGGCTCGATAGCAGACAACGCCTCTTCTGAGCTGCGTCATATCCGGCGGCGAATCAATAAACTGCAGAGAGATATTCAAAGCCAGGTGCAGCGCATTGCTTCCGAGGCTGCTGAAGATAATATCAGCAGTCAGGCTCAGGTGGCATATCGCAATGGACGCCTGGTTATTCCTGTGAGAGCTTCCAGGAAAAATGCAATTCAGGGAATCATTCACGATCAAAGTCAGACGGGACAGACCATATACATCGAGCCGATGGCAATTATTCAGCTCAATAATCAGCTTCGGGAGGCAGAGCTTGATGAGGCAGCGGAAATTCAGCGCATTCTAAAGGAAAAAAGCGAAGAGCTGCGCCAGGAGCTATATGGGGTTGAGCAGGCTGTTTTTTTATTGGAAGAGCTGGACTTTCTCCACGCCAAAGGTTTATTGGCAGTGGCCTATTCCTGCGATATGCCGGAACCATTTCAAGGGGAAATTCGCATCCGTAATGGCCGCAATCTGGAGCTGGAAATGCAGCGAAAGGTCGTGCCGCTAAACCTTCATTTAAAACCGGAGCAATACGGAATCTTGATTTCTGGTCCCAATGCCGGCGGCAAAACCGTTACACTAAAGACTGTGGGGCTTTTGGCGCTGATGAATCAGGCCGGACTTCTTTTGCCGGCGGAAAGCAGCAGCGCCCTGCCTGAATTTGACCAGATTTTTGTGGATATCGGCGATAACCAGTCGATTGACGGCGACTTGTCCACATTCAGCAGCCACATTCTCAATCTAAAAAATATTGTGGAAAATGCCAGCTCCAAGAGTCTGGTGCTTTTAGATGAGCTGGGAACCGGTACAGACCCTGATGAAGGCGCCGCCATCGCCGAGGCGGTGATTCATTCTCTGATAAGCAGAAAATCAATATTCCTGGCCACCACTCACCATTCAGCGCTTAAAACGCTGCCTTATGAACTGTCGGGACTGGAAAATGGCAGTATGAGCTTCAACGAGGGAACTCTTTCGCCCACCTATCTTTTTCAGCAATCAGTGCCGGGATCAAGCTATGCTTTGGAAATTGCCGAGCGGCTGAAGATGGCTCCGACTGTGATTGAATATGCCCGACAGCGGAGCGGACAAAGCCGGCAGAAAATTGAGCGCCTCATCACCGATTTGCAGCGAAAAATCACTCGTTTTAATGAGCTACTCGCCCAGACGAAAAAATTGGATCAAGACCTGAAGGCTGAGAAGCAGCTCATTGCTGAAAAGCGGAAAGAGATTGACCATAAATATAAGCGAGCAGAAAAAGAAGCTTATCAGAAGGCTCAGAATATTCTGGTTGAGATGCAGAAAGAGCTGCGGGAGACTATTCAGGAGGTGCGGGAGAATGCGGCCTCTAGCCAGGTGATTAAGCGGGCGCAGAGCGTGATGCACCATTGGGATGAGCGCATTGACAATAGCTCTCAAAGTCTGGTATCTTCGGAAGCCGCTCTGACAAAGCTTCATTTTTCTCAATTGAAAACCGGAATGGAGGTCTGGGTCAGTCATCTCAGACAAAATGGTAAAATTATTGAAATTAATCCTCGAACAAAAAAAGTGTGGGTTGACATCAATGGCAGCCGAATGCGTCTCGAGGCACAGTGGCTTGCCCAGCCACATAAATGTGAGCAGCGAGTGGAAGCTACGATCCAGAAGCCGCAGGAGATCCGTTCTATTCGTCTCGATCTTCGAGGCTTTCGGGGAGATGAGGCGCTGAATGAAGCCGATCGCTTTATTGATCAGGCGGCTCGGGCTGCTTTGCCATTTATTGAGATTCTTCATGGTACAGGTGATGGCATTCTCAAAAAACTGCTTCATGAGATGCTGAAGCATGATTCCCGTATTCGAAACTTTAGCATGGCCGCTCTGGAGCAGGGCGGCCATGGCGTGACAATCGTGGAGCTTTAGAAAATGGTCCGCGTGCCAGAGCAGACAATTGAGCGGATTCGGGATGGAAATGACATTGTGGATGTCATCGGCGGCTACTTGCAGCTGACTAAAAAGGGGCAAAACTACTGGGCGCGCTGTCCATTTCACGATGAAAAGACCGCCAGCTTCAGCGTGACTCCGGCCAAGCAGATTTTTTATTGTTTTGGCTGTCACGTTGGGGGAAATGTCATCACATTTATCCGTGATTATGAAAAACTTACTTTTTTTGAAGCTGTAAAAATGCTGGCAGAACGGGCAAATATTCCTCTGGAGATAGATGAGGGGCCAACGACAGATAAAAGCGAAGTGGCGAAATTGGCTGAACTACACAGTCAGGCCGCTTTTCTATATGTAAAGAAACTCCGGGAAAAAGGCAGCGCAGGAGCCATAGAATATCTTCGTCGCCGCGGCATTACTGATGAAACGATTCATAATTTTCAGATCGGCTATGCACCTGAGGCCTGGGATACACTCCTGACTGAATTCAACCGCAAAAGGGTGTCGTCAGAATTGCTGGACTTGAGCGGATTATTTACCAAAAGCGAGTCGGGCCGCTTTTTTGATCGCTTTCGAAATCGAATAATTTTTCCGATCTGGGACCTTCAGGGCCGAATCGCCGGTTTTGGAGGCCGAACCCTTTCCGATGATAAAACTGAGGCTAAATATCTCAATTCACCAGAAACACCCCTCTATCATAAAGGCCGAATTCTCTATGGTCTAGCTCAGGCGCAAAAAGCCATACGAAATGCGCAGACAGTTTTAATTGTGGAAGGCTATATGGATTTTCTCCAACTTTGGCAGGCCGGTTTTCAAAATACAATTGCCGGCAGCGGCACTGCATTTACTCCTGACCATGCTCGCCTCATCGGTCGTTTTGCAAAAAAAGCTGTACTCTGCTATGATTCCGATGAGGCCGGTCAGCAAGCCGCCATTAAAACGGGCTTTTTGCTTTTAGCTAAGCGCTTGGAAGTGGCTGTTCTGGAAATTCCGCCAGGCGAAGACCCCGACAGCTTTCTCAAAAAAGAGGGAAAGGAAACATTTCAAAAGCAAATTCAGCAAGCGCTGCCATTTATTGGCTTTCTCGAGAAGCATTTTCAGCCGATAAATATGGAAAGCCGCAAAAAAAGCGAAACGCTGCAAATGATTGTTGAGCAGGCGCGCTCTTTTCAGGATGCTCTTTTCCAGGAGTTTTTTCTGCGGGAAATAAGCAAACGATTTCAGGTTACCTTTGAGTCACTGATGAATGAATTGCGCCGGGGCAGACAGGGCGCTGGCAGTGAGCTTAATGTTATCGTCACACCAAAAGAAAAAAACTTTCAAAACCTTGCGGATGCCTCTAGGTACCATCTTTTACAAATATTGCTTCTGCCGGAAGAGAAATACCGCCGGATAAGTCAGGCGTATCTGCCAGTAGAGCTTTTTGAACATACACTTTATATCCAGACAGCTAAGGCGCTCTACAGCGCTTTTTCTGAGAATATGCACATAGATGCAGCAGAGCTTATTGATACAATCTCAGATGAGGGTATTCGCAGTTTTTTGACACGATTGTATCTGGAAAGCGATGCTCTGGTGAATCCTGACAAGACTTTTCTCGATTGTATGCGTCATCTGGAAGAACAATATATTCAGTCGGAATTGGCGGCGCTGCAGGTAAATATGATTGCTGCCGGAAATGATGAGGCAAAAATTCTTAGGCTGATGCGGCAAAATCAGGAATTGACCAATAAAAAGAAGGAACTTTCGCGGATCTATACTCCTCAGCTTTTTGAAGCGGAGTTGCCGGAAAGCGATTAAATAAACAAAAAGGAGAAATGTATGGGTAAACACAGAATTGGTTGGATGCCTGGAGATGGCGTCGGTAATGATGTTATGGAATGTGCACGTATCGTATTGGACAAGCTGGGCTTCGATGCTGAGTATGTTCATGGTGACATTGGCTGGGAGTTTTGGAAAAGTGAAGGCGACGCTCTGCCGCAGCGTACGATTGATATGCTGAAAACAGTTGACTGCGCACTTTTTGGCGCTATCACTTCGATGCCTAAAGAAGAAGCGGATGCAGAGCTCAATCCAGAGCTGCGGGCTAAGGGATATGTCTATTTCAGCCCCATCGTCCGGTTACGGCAGCTTTTCAATCTGCACACCAATGTCCGTCCCTGTAAAGCATATCCAGGGAATCCCCTTAACCTCAAGGAAAATATTGATATTACTGTATTTCGCGAAAATACCGAAGGGATGTATGGCGGCGTGGAATTTTATCCGCTTCCCCTGGAAGTCTTTGAAACGCTAGCTAAAAATAACCCTAAAATGAAAAGATTTGAAAGCGCCGGTCTTGAGAATATTGCAATTTCTACCAGAATTATGACACGCCAGGCTTGTGCCCGCATTGTGAATAATGCATTCAAATATGCCCAGGAAAATGCTTACAAAAAAGTAACCGTCGTAGATAAACCCAATGTGCTGCGGGAGACGGGTGGATTAATGGTAAGAACGGCCAGAGTTGTGGCTAAAAACTATCCTGATATCGAGTTAGAAGAGACCAATATAGATGCTCAGGCTATGTGGCTGGTGAAAAATCCAGATAAATACCATGTTATGGTGGCAGAAAATATGTTTGGTGATATCCTAAGTGACCTGGCAGCCCAGTTGGTGGGCGGACTTGGTTTTGCAGCCAGCGGAAATATTGGTGATGATTTTGCTGTTTTTGAACCGACCCATGGCAGCGCTCCCAAATATCACGGAATGTATAAAGTCAATCCTATGGCTATGCTTCTGACAACAAAAATGATGCTCGATTGGCTGAAAGAGGCTAAAATGGCAGAAAAATTGGAAAAAGCCATAGCTAAGGTCATCGCAGAAGGAAAAGTGAAGACCTACGATATGGGCGGCAGCAATACATCACTCGATGTAGCCAATGCCGTGGCAGAATTGCTCTAAATTAAATCATAGCAATCTGCCTGGGCGTCAAGCCACCGCTGAAAAACGGTGGCTTTTTTTGTTTAAAAAATAGGAAAAACTCGAATTACTCGTCAGCTTCTATCAGCAATTTGCTTAAAATGGCGGCAAATTCACTGAGCACCATAGCTGTGGCGCCCCAAATCCTTAACTCATTTATCTGGAAAACAGGCACTTGACGCTTTTTATTGCCCAGAATCCATTCTTTGACTTTGATTGTATCTTTAGAAATCAAATCATTGATAGAAATAAGATGGACCGACTGCACTTCATCCGGATCAATATGAAAAGCCGGCATTTTTTTACAGTACGCAAGAAAGGGGTGCATTATGAAACCGCTGACAGGAATTGGCAGTGATGTGAGTCGGCCTAAAATTATAACATCATCAGGATATATGCCAAGCTCTTCAAATGCTTCCCGCAAAGCTGTTTCCCTTAAGGTTTCGCCTTTTTCTCTTTTGCCGCCAGGAAAGCTGATTTGCTGGCGGTGGCGATCTTTGGGGTGATTGGCTCTTCTGATTACCGGAAAAAAAATTGTGTCATCGCTGATATAAAGACAAATTAACGTGGCAGCATCAATATAATTGCTGGCAGGCGCTGCTGGCAGCCGCCCTTCCGGCAGCATACGCATCTGGGCTTCGATGCCCGGAAGGGGCTGCTCTAAGGCATTGCTGAGCTTTTGAATGAGTGTTTGGAAGTCTGCTAATATCTTTTTCATTTAGAATGTGGCGCTGCTCTCAGTATTGATTCATCGTTGGAATTGAGAATAATATGCTCCAGTGGCACAGTGAGCAGCTCAGGAGTATCATCTTCAGTGAGAAGCCATTTCCGCAGCAATTCGCTGTTGCCTTTTATTTCGATAAAATCCCAATGGAGCCATTCAGCGGCTTTTTGGGCAAATTGACGGCAATTTTTGCAGGTGTCCAGGTCTTTCCATTCTGTATAAATAGCATAATGATAGTTTTTCCGCCAGCTTATTTCGGCTTCAAAAACTTTTTCTGCTGATGCTTTGTCATATTGGGCAAGGAGCGCCATTTTCCTGGTATAGTCTTGTTTTTCACCGGGGAGATTTTCTTCATTGTGGCGGATTAAGCTGGGACTGTACCAATAGGCATCGGGATATTTCTGGTGTGCAGATTGATAATTCTCCCGAGAGCCAAGAAAAAATGTAATGCAATCATGTGCCGGAATCAGCCGCAGTGATGCTTTGCCGGAATGGATGCCATCCAATGCATTTCCGCAAAGGCCATATCCTAAATAGATGATATCGGATCTGTTTTTATTAATGGCTTTTTGAATGCTATTTCTCAGATTGTCCGGATTATTGTGCAGGCTGATAGGCAGGTAAAGGTGATGGGAAAAATGGTCTGATTCTCCAAGCATTTGTTCGATGGCAGTTTTTAAGACTGCGCAACTGATAATTGTTTTGGAAGGAACTGAGTTCACTTTCGACGACGAAGCATTTGCTGATTAATATCAAAGCCAAACCATGGCTCTGATTTTAATGTAAGTTGGGCATTTTTCTTGTCTTCAATATCTTCAATCTTTTCAATTTCTTTCAGCGCTTTCCTCAGGTAGGCGCGGGTCTCTGTTTCCTCTTCTTCGAGAAAGGCGTTGATACGAGCCTTTATTTCAAAATATTGAGATTTTTCCAATGGCTCAAGCATTGTTTTTTTTGCTAAATGGTCAACAAGATGAATAAATTGTAACAGAAAAATTGGTTCAGAGCCGATAAGTGTTACACGAAAATATAACAAGAGTCGTTGGAAGAGAGCTTGGTATTGTTTTGTTTCCAAATAATGAGCCATTTGCGCAAAAAGATAGATGTTCCCTTTTTCAAATGCAAATTCTTCTTCTGAGATCTGGATGGCTGTGAAGGCTTTCGTTCCAAAATAATCGGCCATTACATCGTGAATTGTGTCTATCAGTTTAAATTCTGCTTCTTTCATCGGTTATCACCGTCCAGCAGGTTTCCCAATTTTCCCAAAACGCTGCCTTCACCCTGTCGTGTACCGCCTGTGCTGGGGGCATTCTGGAGAATCCGGTCTGCCAGTCTGCTGAAGGGAAGGCTTTGAAGCCAGACAGTTCCGGTGCCGCTGAGGGTGACGAGGAAAAGTCCCTCTCCGCCAAAAAGCATGCTTTTCATCGAGCGCACCATTTGAATGTCATAGCTGATTCCTGTTGTAAAACCCACCAGGCAGCCAGTATCCACAAAAAGACGTTCATTGTGCAGTTGTTTCTCGATGACGGTGCCACCGGCATGCGCAAAAGCCAGACCATCGCCGGTGAGCTTCTGCAAGATGAAACCTTCACCACCAAAAAAACCAGCGCCAAAGCGTTTGGTGAAAGCAATATCCACCTTGGTGCCCATAGCAGCACAGAGGAAAGCATTTTTCTGCAGGAAGACAGTCCGCCCAAGATTTTCCAGACTAAGCGCTATAATTTTGCCGGGAAAGGGCGCGGAGAAGGCAACCCGTTTCTTGCCTAAGCCCTTGTTGGTGAAGTGAGTCAGAAAAAGTGATTCCCCTGTTAAAACTCTTTTTCCGGCGCCAAAGAGTTTGCCCAGCATACCCTCATTGGCTTCGGTGCCATCACCCATTTTGGCTTCATAGTGAATGCCATCATCCATCCAGCCCATAGCGCCGGCTTCGGCAATAACAATTTCATAGGGGTCCAGCTCAATCTCCACCACCTGCATATCGTCACCAATAATTGTGTAATCCAGTTCATGACTTTTCATCTTTTCTCCTTTTTAGAAAGTCCCGCTGAGACGCATCTCAGCTCCGGTAAATTCCGGTTTTATAACGCAAACACCGCCGGCACAGACTTTTCCTTCTCGTCTTGAGCCGGCAAAAAATGTCATATCTATGTGGGTTCCCAATTTGTAATCGACCTGTAAGGCGTGCCAAAATTTTTTTTCACTGAACTGATCGGTGCTCCACTCGGCAAGGTAAGCCAGGCTTAGGCCAGCGGAATGTGACACAGAAAGCATTATTGCCTGGTCATAGTACATTCTTTCTGTCAGCAAAATAGTGGCATGCTGATGCTCAAAAGCAGTTTTGAAGCTGAGTTTACGGAATAGTGGGGTTGAAGCTGAGAGAACGGCGTTCAGGTATCGCGCTTCAAGATTTTCCTGCCGGTCGCCAATCAGCGTCCAGTTCCATTCACCAGGGGCAAAGAGATCAAAATGGGTATAGATTTCTTCCCAGACTTGCTTTCCATAGCTGTTTTGAGCGGCGCTATAGTGAAATTCCAGATAGCCAAAAGCAGGGAGCCAGCTAATCTCAGCCAAATATCCCTCTTCGTTGTTGGGGGTTATAATATGTTGATGCCGTCCCAGCAGGGCGTATTGATGTTCTTTTACGGCTGTTGGGGGATTATTATAGATGACGCCATCATAGAGTTCAAATTGCTGATAATTTTTATATTCGCCCCGTATTGAGAACTTAGATAGGAAAAAGTTAGCGTTGATGTAAAATGCTTTTCCGTTTGTAAGGGGTGTCGCCATGTTCCGGATTGCATATTCTCCATATAAATCACCATAGGGCAAAATAATTTTTGAGAAAGCGCTGCTCCATGTCTGCTCTCCCGCGCTCCTGCTTTCCATTGTTAGCAGAGCGGCGCCAATATCCGCAAATTGAAGCGTATGTAAAGTTAGCTCTGAACCGTAGATTGGATTGAGACGTTTCCCCGATAGGGCGCGCATTCGGCCGGCAAGGAGCTGCAAATCAACAAAGGTCCTTTGTGTGGCTATTTTAAAGCCGTCAATATTGGTATCCCAGCGTAAATCACGGTTTTCATAAGCTGCCAGAATAAGGCCTTGACCAAAACTGCCATAGAAATTACCCGTTGTGATCTGCCACCGGTCTGAGCGATAGACAGCCCGTCGTTGATAGATTCCCTGACCGCTGGTGTCGGGTGAGTAGGCTTGGGGCGGTAAGTGCATTTCATAGCGCAAGCCAATTTCCCAGGCGCCATAATTAGCCAGAAGGGTGCTCCAGTTTTCCATATAGCGTTTATTTTTTTCGGTATCCTGACTAAATTCCAAATATGTCGTGCCACCAATCTGCCAGCTTTCTGCATAAAGCGCTGCACTCATTAGTAAGCTTCCGGTGATGATGGAAAGCATTTGGAGCCAAGTAGATTTCATTAGAATTAGTTTCCTAGAGCCTGTAGAATAAGCGTTTCCAATTTCTTTTCATCGCCGGTTTTGTAACTGGTGTGAAAGTAGAGAATATTGCCATCGCTGCCAACCATTACAGTAGTAGGAACAACAGAGGCTTGAAAGCGTGCTGCCAGCTCTTTGTCAGGATCGGTGATCACAATAAATGGAAATTTACGGCTTTTAACATAGCTGCGAACTTTGCCGACAGTTTTGTGATCATCCATGCTGACGGCGATAAAACTGACTTGCGGAGTATATTTTTCATAAAGTTTTTGCAATGCTGTCATTTCGGAACGGCAGGGCACGCACCAGGTAGTCCAAAAATTGATAATGATAGGTCCGCTCTCTCGCAGTTTTGCAGTATCTACTAGCTTATTATCAATATTCCGAAGCAGAAAATCGGGCGCAGCGCCAAGGCTGCCATCGCTGGCAAGGAGTCCTGCCATAAAGCCCATCAACAGTAAAAAACGCATAAAAATCTTAGTTTTCATATAAGCTCAATTTAGTTTGGATTCTTTTTGCAATATATCGGCGCAGAACCAGAGGATTATTTCGGCGATTTCACGGTTGAGATCTTCTTGTGAGCGTCTGGCTGCAGGCAATATTTGCAGAGAATGGTCTGCTTCAGGAATCACCATCAGCGTGGCTTTTGGATGCAGGCGTGCCACCAGATGCTCCGTTTCCTGGCGAGGCGCCATCCTATCTTCTCCGCCCTGAATAAAAAAGAGGGGCAGAGCGCTTTTGTGCAATTGGCGCTTGCTAAGGCGAAATGGGAAGCCGGGATAACGCAGCGGATAGCCTAAGAAGATGAGTCCTTTCACCAAAGGGTTAGAGATGTAAGAGAAGATGCGTCCCGATAGGCTTTTTCCCACAAGAAAGAGCGGTTTGCCGGAGAATCGCTCATCAGCCAAAATATTTTGGACTAAATGATTGGCGAAGCCTTTCCAGCGCCGGGCAAGAGGAAGCCCTTTGAATTTTTTACCTGCAAAGGGGAAGTCAAATCGAATGACTGCAACGGGCTCCTGTGGCAGTTTTTCAGCCAGATAGCTGAGAAGGGGTTCTTCGTGATCATTAAACCATCCATGCCCTAAAAGGATCGTAAGCCCTGCATTGGGATGCCGGTCAATGGTGAGCGTTAGTCCATAACGACCGATTTTGAATGTCTCTTTTTCACGTATCACCTCTGAAATTTAGCATTTCAGCTTAGAGAATGAAATGATATTTTCGCAAAAAGGCTCCGCGGAATTTTGAATTTCTTAAAGACTTTTACTCAGCGGAGCCTTTCTTGATGCAGATTGTCTTTGACGGCTGAAAATGCTTGTCAGTGGCGCATTAAAAATCGAGCTTCCAAGTGATGATAATATTTAAGCCGGGATCGTAAGCAAGACCTTTAT
>DSDE01000368.1 GCA_011049095.1 Fidelibacterota bacterium | reverse complement strand
GCTTAAATCGTTAAAATACTATTTCCTTAGCTATCGGGATGTGGGTATTTATCAGGAAGAGGCCACCCATCGCATCTATGAAGACCTAAAAGCCGCCTTGCAGCCCCGAGCCATAAAAGTAACTACCATCTATAATATTCGGGGCGGCATCGAAACCACTTGCGAGATGGGAAAGATTCCCGACCCTGATTAAGCTTTGATGAGAGCTCTCGGCTCTCGAATATTTCTCAGTTTGGGCACTATCCCAATAGTTGTTCCAGCCGCTGATTCTCTGCGGTGCGCGAGATATTTAGGGCGATTATGATACCCATAAGGAATTTGTAACCGACGGCAGCAATCTGCCATTAAGGCCGAGTGTGTATTATTTGGGCATATTCAGCGTCAGTGATAAATATAAGCATCAAGCACCTAATATTTCTGTGCAGTGAATATTTCTCAAAAAATCTCTTTTGGGTTGATATGATATTGATTTAATGAAAGATGTGTCATTATGTGGCTCTGTTTATCTGTGCTGTAATTATTCTTAATTTTGCTTATTGTCTTTATTAAATGATCTTTGATTTTTTTTCTGCTCCTTAATTTTTATCCCTAAACTCGCGGTTCCGTGCAGATTTCCAGCTATTCTCTAATTTATAAGGGCAATAAATTATTCGGCCTTGATTTTCATTTTGGCCCCGTTCTTTTCTATGTGTATGTTTCGGCGTGGAAATTTTGACAAAATAAATAATGCAATGGAATGAAAGGGCTTGTGATGAAGAGGATTTATTTTTGTTTGCTGCTTTTTGTGTTTTTGGTGTCGGAAGGACTTTTTGCAGCGGCTCCCAAAGAGGAGTTTCGCGCTGCCTGGGTGTCTACAGTCTATCGGATCGACTGGCCTGGCAGCAGCGCCGTTACCACACAAAAAAATCAGATGATCAACATTCTTAATAAGCTGCAGAGTAAAAATTTTAATGCTATGGTTTTTCAGATTCGCCCGGCTTGCGATGCCTTTTATGCCTCTGAGATTGAGCCTTGGTCAAATTGGCTCACCGGCAGCGAAGGGGTGGCGCCCAATCCTTTTTACGATCCTCTGGACTTTGCTGTGGCGGAGGCCCACAAGCGGGGTCTGGAGCTACATGCCTGGTTTAATCCCTATCGTGCAAAATATGGCAGCGCCGGCAGCACCGCGGGCCATGTTTTCAATAGCCATCCGGAATGGATTCTCACCATCGGCAGCAAGGAAAATGATTTTGCTCTGTGGAGAATGGACGAGTCTGCCAATGAAAAGGCGCCGGCTTATATTCTTGATCCGGGAAAGGCTGCCGTGCGGGATTATCTTGTCGGGGTCATCGCTGATGTAGCCGCCCGCTATGACATTGATGGCGTTCATATGGATGATTATTTCTATCCCTATTCAGGTATTCAAAATGAAGATGCCGCTACCTTTGCCGAAGAGCCTCGGGGCTTTAGCAACATCCATGACTGGCGCCGTGATAATATTAATCTGCTGATTGCCGCCATTCACGATACACTGCTGGCCATCAACCCCAAAATTAAATTTGGAATGAGTCCCTTTGGTATTTGGAAAAATGGCGTGCCGGCAGGAATCATCGGCCTGGATGCCTATAATGTAATCTACTGTGATGGCGTAAAGTGGCTCAATGAACGATGGGTGGACTATCTCACGCCACAGCTTTACTGGCCTTTTAGCGGCGGGCAGGATTATGGCAAGCTCATGCCTTGGTGGGCCGGCATTGCTGCAAACAGTGAGCGTCATCTATATGTGGGGCAGGCTGCCTATCGCATCACCGACTGGACTAATAGCGAAATGCCCCGGCAGATACGCCTTAATCGCGAGACAGAAGCCGCTTTGGGAAGCATCTACTTCAGCTATAAAAATATTCCCGGCGCCAATCCCCGGGGTTTTCTCGATTCGCTGCAAAATAATTACTATCAATACCCCGCCGTGCCGCCACGAATGCTCTGGAAAGACAGCATCGCCGCCCCGGAGCCCCGAAATCTGCAGATCAGCTATGAAAACAGCGCCCTGGAGCTTACCTGGGAAGCCGGAACTATCAGCAAAAGTGAGGAAGACAGCGCCTGGCGCTATATCATCTACAAATGGCCCAATGGCGATACGCTGGATACCAATAATCCCCAATGGATAGCCGCTGTAATTCCCGCCTCATCGCCCCAAAGCTTCACAGATTCCGATTATCATGGCTATCAATACGCAGTGGCAGCCCAGGATCGCCTCAGCAATGAAAGCCTGGCCATCGAAACAGGTCCCGCTTCGATTCCTGCTATAAGTTTGAATCCACAGAGTTGGCAGCTATTCCCAGCCTATCCTAATCCCTTTAATCCCCAAACCACTATCCGCTATCAGGCGCCGTCTTTAGAAAAAATCACTTTTACCATTTGTGATCTCAGAGGCAGAGAGATATTGAGAAAAGAGATAGAAGCTTCGCAGTCTGGCATCGGCGCTTTTATCTGGAATGCACAAAATCAGTCCACCGGTATCTATTTCGTCACCTTGAAAAGCGCTTCTTTTCACGCTTCTCAAAAACTGCTTCTCGTTAAATAGACTTATTTACAAAAGGAGATAAAATGAAAATTTATTCCAAAAGATTACTTTTCAATCCTATGCGTTCAACTCCCATTATTTTTCTGCTCATCATTCAGATGGCCGGTTTTTCCGAGGGAATGGACCGCCAGGCGCCGCTGCCCATTTCTGAGGCCGAGCTGCTGGCAGCGCAAAAGACCTGGGGCGAAGCCATTGTCAGCATCGGGAAAGCTTATACACAAAGACAGGACTATAAAGCTGAGGCAATAAAAACCGTTGATGAGCTGTATGATTATGCTGCAGGTCCCGTTTTATTTAAGCCCACCAAAGCAGCAAAAAATCAGTTCCGATCGTCCAGAGAATCTGCCATCAGCTATTTTGTGGGTGGAGAGATAGCAGAAGACCATGGATTTGCACTTCAGCCCTGGTCAGCAGTCCGCTTTGAAAACAGCGCCATCATTTTGGAAGAAAGTTTTGCGGCAGCAATGGGCAACTATTTTTTTACAAATGCGAAAAGCGGCGTGGAGGCCAAAGTCGAATATAGTTTTATCTATCGCCGTGACAGTCAGGGAGCCTTGCGCATTCAGCTCCATCACTCATCTTTGCCCTATCAGCCAGAGCATTGACCCAAAATCTTTTTATTAATGTTTTTAGCGCAGTTTACTGAGAATTTCTCCAAAGAGATCATATTCGAGGGTATCGGTGATTTCCACATCAAAAAATTGTCCGGGCTCCAGCTTTCCGGCAACGATAACCGCATTATCAATGTCAGGAGAATCACGGTAAGTCCGGCCATAAGATTCGTTATTTTCGGCATCATAATAATCGATGAGCACCTTTTGCGAAGTTCCGACGAGCGCCTGATTATTCTCAAGGGAAATCTGCTGTTGTGCATTCATAATGGCTGCCATCCGCCGCTCTTTTTCTTTTTGGGAAATTGAATCATTCTTTTCGGCGGCAGCCGTGCCCTCTTCTTCACTGTAGGTAAAAACCCCCAGCCGGTCAAAACGAAATTCCTTTACAAAATCCAGCAATTCCTGAAACATTGTTTTTGTCTCGCCGGGATAGCCCACAATCAGGGAGCTTCGAATGGCAATATTGGGGATTTTTTTCCGAAGCTGCTCCAGCAGTTTTTGAATGGCGGCTCCGTCAAGTCCTCTTTTCATCTCTTTGAGAAGCTGAGAATTGATATGTTGAATGGGAATATCCAGGTAGGGTAGCACTTTTTTGGAATTAGCCAGAAATGGAATCAGCTCCGGCCCTAGATGGGACGGATGTGCATAATGGAGACGTATCCATTCGATGCCGTCAATGCTTTCCAGCTCTTTTAAAAGCTCCGTCAAACTGCTCCTTGGCGTCAGGTCCCAGCCGTAGCTTGTTGTATCCTGGGCAATGACAATGAGCTCTTTTACGCCCCGCTTAGCCAGCAGTTCTGTCTCTTTCATCAGGCTTTCAATGCTGCGGCTAATTTGCTTGCCCCGCATTAGTGGTATAGAGCAAAAAGAACAGACATTGTCGCAGCCCTCGGCAATTTTTAAGAATGCGTAGTGACGTGGTGTCATTATTTTGCGCCAGAGAGCCGGGTCGTAAGCTAAATAATTTTTGCCGGTAAGATACTGCAAAAGTTCTTTCATCCGGTTGGCGCCGAAAAAATGATCAACTTCCGGTAGTTCGTTTTGCATTTCAGCTGAATAGCGCTCTGACATACAGCCTATGACGATGAGCTCTCGCAAAATCCCATTGTGTTTAAGCTGAGCCGCTTCCAAAATGGTGTCTATGGACTCTTCCCGCGCCGATTCAATAAAGCCGCAGGTATTGATGATTATCTTTGTGGCCTGCTCGGGATTCTCGGTCAGCTCAATATGGTTTTCTGCCAGACCGCCGCTTATAATCTCACTGTCCACAAGATTTTTTGCACAGCCTAACGTGATGATATAAATTTTTTCTCTATTCAAAATGACTCCGTTTTATAGTGATGCCAAGCGCTCATTTGTGTAAATATAGCTAAATAGGAGGCAGCAGGTGGTAAAAAAAGCCTTAAATCTTAAACGCAAAGTTCTTACTGATTTTACCATTGATTCAAGATATTTTTTTGGTCTATTTTGTGTCCTTGTAAAAGCGCTTTGATTGCGCTCAGTTTTTTCAAAGGTTTTCTGCAAACATGCCGCGCAGATAAAGCTCCGGATCAAAAGCTTTCAGGTCTTCGATTTTTTCGCCTAAACCGATGAATTTCACTGGAATATTGAGCTTCTCTTTGATGGCGATAACGATGCCGCCTTTTGCGGTGCCATCTAGCTTGGTGATGACCAGCCCGGTAATGGGCACGGCTTTTTGAAATTCCTGGGCTTGGACCAAGCCATTTTGACCGACGGTGCCATCAAGAACCAACAGGGCTTCGTGGGGTGCGTCGGGTATCAGCTTTTTGATGGTGCGGTCAATTTTGGTCAGCTCATCCATCAGTTGCGTGCGGTTATGCAGGCGGCCGGCTGTATCCACAATTATCAGATCCATTTTTTTCGCCAAGCCACTCTGAATACCGTCAAAAATAAGTCCGGAAGGATTTTTCGCGGCGGCATTTTTGAAGATTTCCACAGCAGCTCGCTCAGCCCATTTCTCAAGCTGCTCTACAGCGGCAGCCCGATAGGTGTCTCCCGCCACGATGAGTACCTTTTTCCCCTCTTTGCGGTAGCGGTAAGCCAATTTGCCGATGGTGGTGGTTTTTCCGGCGCCATTGACGCCAATAACCATTATGACGAAAGGGCTGGTTTTTTCGATAGGAATTTCCAGCTCGTCTTTAAAAAAGATTTTTCCCAGCTCAGAGTTGAGTATTTTGACCACATCTTCGTAGTTTTGAATTTTCTTTTTCCGGCTGGCGGCAATGATAGCTTCCATCAGCCGGTCAGTGCTGTCTGTGCCCAGGTCACTCTGGAAGAGAAAAGCTTCCAGCTCATCGAGAAAATCATCGCTGACCTTGCTTTCTCTGCCAAATAGGGAAAGCAGCCCTTCTTTAAATCGGTTTCTGCTTCGCTCAAGACCTTTAATGAAACTGGCTTCAGTTTCCGATTTCTTTTTACTGAAAAATCCCATTAATTATCTCCGGTTTTGCGGGTAATCACCGGCGCTGGCGGTGAATCTTTGAGAAGTTTGATATTTTGCCAGATGTACATTATCCATGACAGGAGCATCAGGGCAAATGAAAGATAGAGAAAATGCCATGCTATGCTTCGGCAGGCAGGATAGAGCCATAAAAATACGGTGATTGTACCAGTAAGAATAAAAATTTTCCCTAAAATATTCGCGCCGTTGATGACGCCTCTGGAATTGTACAGGTAGGTTGTAAGAAGCGTAATAGTGAAGTCCCGCACCGCCAGAATAATAAGAAACCAGATGGGGAAATTCATTTTGAACACCAGTACAAATAGGATAGACATACCTACGACTTTATCGGCAATGGGGTCCAGCGCTTTGCCATAGCTGGATACTTCATTGGTTTTGCGGGCAGCGTACCCATCGAGCCAGTCGGAAACAACGGCAATGATAAGGAGTGGGACCGCCACCGATAGCTGATCACGCATCAGATAAACTGCGATAGGAAAAGCTAAAAATGCTCGTGTCAGGCTGATAATATTGGCAATTGTGAAAAAGTAGTGGGGCTCGACATTCTTGGGATTTAGTTTTTCCAGCCGTTCTGAAATGGGGCGTTTAGGGTCTTTCGCTTTTTTCATCTCATCCTTCAATATCCGGTGGAAAATAACGGTTTACAATCTCATTTTCAAGAAATTGTTGCAATGGCAGCAATTTCTGAATAGTCATATTTTCGATAATGAGAACTGCCTCGGCACAGCAGCGAAAATCTTGTAGGCGGTGGCTCACCATAAGTATTTTGCTTTCTTCTTTTAGATTTTTCAGGAGGCGGTAGAATATTTTGCAATAACGGGGATTCAGGGCAGTGGTTGGCTCGTCTAAAATGGTGAGAGGCGCTCTGCTTGCCAAAGCCAGAGAAATTGCTATGCGCTGCAGCTCGCCTTCGCTGAAGCTGAGAAGGGGTTCGGCGCTTTTATTTTCTAAAGGAATCTCCAGGCTTTGGGCATATTTCCAGAATGCCTTAATGTCAAAATGCTTACCGATGATATTTTTCGGATTGCTATAAACCTGAAGGAGCAATTCCAGAGTGTTGCCAATAAAAAGTCGGGTAAGGTCCTGGCTAAGGTAGGCACAGAAGGGGTAATTTTCGATAATTTTCAGTGAGTGGAGCTTAAAATCAGCAAATAGTTTTAGAAAGCTCGATTTTCCGCTGCCAACGGGACCCGCCACACCGATTATTCCATAAGGAGAAAAATCTAGCTTAAGGGGATTATGAAATTTTAGATTTTCAATTTGCCAGGAGAAGGGTCTAATTATCACTGCAATCGCCTTTCTCAAAAAGCAAGCCCCATTCTGAAAGTTTTTCTTTATAAAGGGCTTTTTCTTCTCTTTTATAGTGGCCGGCAATTTCTCCCCGACCCATAAGTATCAGCTCGTCGCAAAAATGCAATTCAAAAAGATTTTGGCTGGCAATGATAAAGGAATGGCCGCGCTTTGTTTCCTGCCCGAGAATTTGATAGAGCCTTGCAATGGAATTGCTGTCTAGGTGGCTGGAAGGTTCATCCAGCAGCGTAAGCGGGCGTTTCATGATCAATGTGACGGCCAGCATCACCTTTTGCAGCTCACCGAGGCTGAGGCTATGGAGATTACGGCCAAGGAGCGCATCAATTTGCCAAAGCGCCGCAGCTTCCTGAATGCGCGCTTCGATTTCTCGGGCTGACAGCTGCATGTTTTGCAAAGGGAACGCCAGTTCATCATAGACTTTAGAGCTGATGACCTGGTAAAGGGGATTTTGCAGCATTAAAGCAGGGCTGACTTTAGGTATCAAGTGAATGGAGCCTGACTCTGGTTTTAATATTCCGCTGCAAAGCTTCAGAAAGGTGCTTTTGCCACAGCCGCTTTCTCCTGCAAGAAGGGCAATTACAGATTCGCCAAGGGCAAAATGGGGCGTTCTTAGGGAAAAGTTTCCCCGATGATAGTGTAGTTTTTCGATTATGAGCCGCACAGAAATAAATTTAGCCTATTTTTACGCCAATTGCAGGCCAATTTCCAGACTATGATAAAATCTCGCATTGGAAAAATGTGACAGCCATTAAATTTGCTTTTAATCTGTAGCACAAATTAAACGAATTCTTTAGATTTGTGTTAATGAAAAAAAATTTAAAAAATTTGCACAAGACTCAGATGATATCCTTTCTGGTAGCATTGGCGGTTCTTTTGCTGCTTTTGCTCTTATATATCACGCCACTTTACAGAGGATTGCACAATTCTCTGTCTGATACACAGTGGCGTCTTTTTCATCAGCCAGAGCTAGCCGACAGTAATGTAGTAATCTTAGCCGTTGATGATAAGTCAATGGAGCTCTTCAATAGTCGATTTAGGGTCTCTTTTCCATGGCCCCGGCAATTTTACAGTATTGTTGTGGATTACCTTGCACGGGCTGGCGCCCGCTCTATTGTATTTGATATTATGTTTGCCACAGATGAGATTGTGAGGCAGGATCTGGGTTATTCTACAGATGGTGATTTTGCCCGCTCGATGCAAGGGGCAGGCAATGTAAGTCTTGCTACGGGTGTCAGCGATAAGCCCGGAGATTTAGCGCCCTGGGTTTACCGCTATAATATCTTTAGAAACTTGCTGCCACTGGGATTTACTCAGCCTTTTGGCTCTCTTTTTGAGGCGCCGATTCCCCTTTTTGCCCAAAGCGCCGCCGGCATCGGTGTCATTAATTTTACGACGGATGAAGATGGTCTCTGCCGTCGCCTTCCCCTGGCCTTTGCTTCCGATTCGCTTATCTTGCCAGGACTTGCCCTCAGCGCTTTTCTCCTTGGTGAAAATCAATCTATCAGCGCTTTTGATGAAAAGAAACAAAAGATTCACTTTTCCCATGGACAGAAAAGCCTCACGCTGGACAGGGATGGAACATTTCCGATTTACTGGTATGGCCCTGGCGGCCCCGGCGGTGTTTTTCGTTATGACAGCTATTATGCAGTGTTTCAGTCTGCAGTGCAAGTGATGCAGGGGCAGGCGCCAGCTATTCCATTTTCCCGATACAAAGACAAACATGTGATAGTTTGTGTGACGGCGGTAGGTGAATTTGATATGAAACCGACACCTTTTACTGCTATTTCGCCCTATCCCGGCGGTGAAATTCATGCTACACTACTGAGCAATCTCACACAGGGTCACCGCTTTGGGAAAGTACCAGTGCTATGGGTTGTCATTCTTTCTTTTTTCGTGATGTTCTTGTTGAGCTGGCTATTTTTGTCAAAAAGCCTTTTTCAGGGAGTACTGGCAGCGCTGCTGATTCTCCTAGGGGCAATATTAGCAAATATTTATCTCTTTTATTATCAGCATTTGGGTCTGGATATCCTCTTTTTTGCTGGTGGCGTGCTGCTCGCCTCTACAAGCGCTTCAATGTATCGTGTGCTTTTTGAAGGTCAGGCAAAGCGGCAGATTCGCAATATTTTCACCCGCTACCTCGATGATGATGTTATTAAGCTGCTGATGGAAGACCCTGATCGGATTGATTTGGAAGGCAGTGAGCTGGTGGGGACAGTCTTTTTTACCGATTTGCAGAATTTTACCACCTACTCGGAAGACAAATCGCCCAAAGAGGTGATTCGAGTGCTGAATCGCTATTTCAGCATTATCACCGGTGCGGTTTTAAAGCATAGCGGTCTGCTTGATAAATACACCGGCGATGGCATTATGGCCATATTTGGCGCGCCGCTTCCCCGCGTTGACCATGCAAAATCGGCTTGCGAAGTGGTGCTGGAGTTTCGCAAGCATAATATCAATGAGCTGATTCCCACCGAGCGCGGTGAAATTGCCACCCGCATTGGCATCAGCAGCGGTCCTTTTGTGGTTGGGAATCTCGGCAGTGCCACACGAATGGACTATACAGCAATCGGCGACACGGTCAATCTGGCAGCGCGCCTGGAAGGCATTAACAAATCGTATGGCACCACCAATATCCTCAGCGAGTTTGCCTGGGAATTTGTGAAAAATGACTACTATTTTCGGGAATTAGACCTGATTCGGGTGAAGGGCCGCAGTCACCCGATAAGGGTATTCACATTGGTGGATCGTTATGAAAATATGCGGAAAGATATGCTGCATGTGGAAAATCTCTTTCGCAAAGCCATCGAAATTTATCGGCAGCGTGATTGGGCAGGTGCGATTCGTGCTTTTCAGGAGGTTCTGGAATATTATCCTGATGATAAGCCTTCCCAGAGTTTCATTGAGCGATGCGAGCTCCTCAAAGAGCATCCCCTGCTCGTTGATGATGATGGTGTCTTTACCTTTAAAACTAAATGAGGATTGGTATGAAGAAGCGTATGTTTATTCTGACGATGGGATTGCTGTTGGCGGGTTTTCTGTCGGCTGATGTGATTCGAAATGATAATATTTCGCTGCGGGAAGGCGCCGGCGCTTTTTTCCCTGTGCTGGCTGTGCTTCAGAGTGGTGATGATGTGAAGATTCTACAGGATGATGATTTCTGGGTAAAAGTGGAAGCCCGTTCCAAGCAGGTGGGCTATGTGCCCAAATCGGCTTTTGAGGTGACACAAAACCGCATCAATTTTGATTTGATCGCCGGCGAAGTGGTTGATATTAATGTTGATAAACTGATTGTCAGCGCTGCTGTTAAAGGATTTTTTGAAACAAAATTAGTTAGCAAGGAGCTGAATCAGTCGCTGGCACACAAACCTTTTCGCCGCTATGTAAATGGCCGGGACTATGAGCAATTTAAAGCTGAGACTTTTACAAGAGCTCGCTGGAGTCATAGAAAATTTCTGCGTAAAACGCGGTTGGACTATGCCAAGCGATATAATGTGGACCAGACTATGGTGGCTGCAAGTGTTTATATAGCTGCTCGTCTGGCAGCGCCTGGTCTCGAAAGCGATATGAACAAAATCCGCTACGTCAATAATGTGGCGCAGTTGATCGTCGAGAGCAGTGAGTACTATGATTTGCCAATCACGGTGTATATTGTCAAAACCGACGATATTTTTGCCAATGCCACACCAGCAGGGCTTATCTTGATTTCTACAGCTATGCTTAAACAGATTCAGAGCGAGCACGAGCTGGCTTGTCTTATTGGTCATGAGCTAGCACACATCAGCCTGGGACATGGTGTGCAGGAGAGTGCCCGACGGAAACCGAATGTTCGGGCGGCAAGCCATTTTGATATGGCCGACGACGATTTTAAAGAATTTGAAGCGGAAATGGGTCATGAGCAGGATGAAAAATGGGAAGCTGCCGAGGCTGACCTGGAAGCTGTTAGCGCTGAGCTTTATGAGCGGGCTATCAAAGGGCATTCTGACAGATATGAGGCGGAAGCAGATATTCGCGGCGTCGAATATGCCATACGCGCTGGCTATGATCCCCGTGGAATGGTGGACCTTATGCATCGTCTTGGGAAATTTGCCACTCGGGATGGTGATGATACAAAAGCAAGCCACTGGTTTCCTTTTTCTTTTAGCAAGCGAATTAAAGATATGGAAGAATACTATGCTGAAGAGCTGCGCCGCAATATGAAGCAATATGAAAAATTTACCAAACGCTATCAACAACTGGCTTGGTGAGATATATGGCAAATAAATATTTAAAAAGAATGATGCTCCTGAGTCTGGCGGTTCTTTTTTCCAACTGTGATCAAGCAACTACGGTTCAGACAGGTCTAGACATTCTCGCAGCGGAAAATTTCAAAGCATTTAGTGGAAAAACAGTGGGTATCATCACAAATCATACAGCTGTCAGCCGCAGCGGAGAGCATCTGGTGGATCTTCTGCATAAAAACCCCAATGTGACTGTGAAAACGATATTTGCACCGGAGCATGGCTTCAGAGGAGAAGCTGCCGCTGGTTTGCATATTGAGGATAATCTCGATCCTGAAACAGGCATTCCCATTGTCAGTATCTATGGAAAGGTTCGTAAACCATCCCAGGAGATGCTCCAGGAAATTGATCTGCTGATATTTGATATCCAGGATGTGGGTGCACGGTTTTATACTTATATCTCTACTATGGGACTGGCTATGGAGGCAGCCGCCGAAGCCGGCATCGAATTTTTTGTGCTGGACCGGCCTAATCCTCTCTCTGGCTACACAGACGGGCCAGTTTTGGATATGGATTTTCGCTCTTTTGTGGGCATGTATCCTATACCAATTCAGCATGGAATGACTGTGGGTGAGCTAGCCAAAATGATAGTCGGCGAAAAATGGTTCAACAAAGCAGAGCTGAACCTGAAGCTGACAGTAATTCCGATGAAGGGCTGGAATAGAGAGCTTTTCTGGCATCAAACCGATTTGAAATGGATAGCGCCTTCACCCAATCTGGCCACTATAGAATCGGCCTATAACTATCCAGGACTTTGTCTTTTAGAAGCTTATAATGTGAATGAAGGTCGCGGCACAGACAATGCCTTTATTTGGTTTGGAGCGCCCTATATTAAGCCGGATGAACTCATTAATAAGCTGACGCCCCAATTTGGCAATGTCTTAAAAATGGAAGCCATCAGCTATATTCCGAAGGATATTCCCGGCAAGAGCTGGAATCCCATATACAAAGACGAAACCGTCAACGGGCTGGCTATTAAACCCCTTAAGCCGGACTGTTTTCGACCGGTTCTATTTGGCGTTCACCTTTTGGTGGCCGTCAAGGAGCTTTATCCCAACCATTTTGCCTGGCGAAACGAAACCTGGATAAATCGTCTTTGGGGTAGCCGCTCCCTCTATGATGATATCGCCGCCAATCAATCAGCGCAATTTATTGTTGATAAATATCAGCATGAGCTGAAGGAATTTATCAATCAAAGCAAAGCCTATTTACTTTATAAATAAGATATTATCAGATTATTTCTGGTTTTAAAGACCATTTGCTTTTTCACGTGAGGCCCGTCTTTATATTTTTTTGATTTTTGTCAGCCCTGGCTTCTGAGAAACTGCCTGGTATAAACCGCAGCTTCCTTGCGAGCCGCAACTGCCACATCCGCCGAGGCTGGTATCGGTTTCACAATCTTGCCCCCCTTTTTGCTCTGAGCGGATAAAGTAGGGAGACAAGGCCATGATTCCCCAGATGATGCCAAAAAATCCAATTGTCAGTAATATTTCCATAGATGAATAATACGATACCTATATCTCTGTGTCAAGATAAATCGTACCAAAATGGTCGGAATTAAAAAATAATTATTTATTCATCCAAGCATCAGGTCAAAAATCTCAGGAAATCCCCGTTTTTTTCACAATCCAGATGCGGCGTAGCGCCGTGGTATTACTAAATATGGCAATAATGAGCAAGGTGCCTCGCAAAGTCCAGTCCGTATTCAGCCACATATGAACCGGGGCATTGATGATGGCGGCAGCAGCCAGGAGAATGAGCCGTTCAGGCCGCTGCATCAGTCCTACAATCTCATTAACGCCGAGAGAAGCGGCGCGGGCACGGGCATAGCTTACCATGATGCTTCCCACCATAGCAGCATAGACAATGTAAAACATCCAGTCGTCGCGGTAAAGATTGAGCATACCCAAATAGAGGCTGAACTCAACGTATCGATCGAGGCTGGAGTCAATGATGGCGCCAAATTTAGAAGCTCTTTTTGTGAGTCTGGCAACTGTGCCATCCATTGTGTCGAGAAGCCCGCTCATCAGCAAAAAAGCGCCTGCGGCAAAAGTGTGATTGGTGAAAAAGAAAAAAGCTGCAAAAAAACCGAGGACTGTGGCGATGGCTGAGATTGTGTTGGGGCTGATTCGGGTTAGCCCAATGGCAATCACCAGCTTTTCCATTCGGCTGTAATAATCTTTTATGAATTGGTCGCGCTGCCCGCTCATTCCCATAACCTATTGATAATCATCATAATAATCTGTCCCGAGATGTGTGATTAGCTCCTCATCCATCATCCAGCGGAGGGTGTTTTTCAGTTTGGTCTGCTGAATGAAAAGATCATGTTCCGGATAGAGTCCCGGCGCTGTCATAGGTGATTTAAAATAGAAGCTAAGCCACTCTTGGATGCCTTTCATTCCGGCTCGCTGCGCCAGATCGGTGAAAAGAATCAGGTCGAGAGCGACTGGCGCTGCCAAAATAGAGTCCCGGCAGAGAAAGTCAACTTTGATTTGCATCGGATAGCCCATCCACCCAAAGATATCAATATTATCCCAGCCCTCTTTAGCATCGCCCCGTGGCGGGTAATAATTGATTCTAACTTTGTGATAAAGGTCTTTGTAAAGCTCGGGATAGACATCTGGCTGAAAAATGAAGTCCAGCGACCCTTTTTTACTTAGTTCTTTGGTTTTGAATGAGTCAGGATCATCCAGAACCTCCCCATCACGATTCCCTAGAATATTGGTGCTGAACCAGCCCTGTACGCCCAGCATACGGGCTTTCAGGCCGGGAGCGATGATAGTTTTCATCAAAGTCTGACCGGTTTTGAAATCTTTGCCGCAGACAGGCATGTTCATCAGGTCAGCAAGTTCCCGCATCGCCGGTATATCCACTGTCAGATTGGGTGCGCCATTAATGAAGGGAATGCCTGATTTCAGCGCTGCATAGGCATAGATCATACTCGGGGCAATATTGGGATTATTGCTTTTCAGGCCTGCTTCAAATTTTTCCAGACTTTTGTGAACATCCGAGGCTTCAATATAGATTTCGGTGCTGGCAATCCAGATCATCACATTGCGGGCAATCAAATTTTCTTTTGAGAATCTGTGAATCTCTTCTATAAGCTGCAGCGCCAGATCATATTTGTTTTCACCTCGCTTAATGTAGTCGCCATCAAGTTTTTTTACGTAATTTTTATCAAAAACCGCAGGCATAGGCTTGATTTTTTCCAGTGCCGGTCGGGCGGCTTCCAGGTCTTTGTCACTCAGGACGCCGGCTTTTTTTGCGGCTACATAAGCATTATCTTCAAAAAGGTCCCAGGTGCCAAAAACCAAGTCCGAAAGTTCTGCCAGAGGAACAAATTCCTTCACCAGGGGATTGCGGTTTTCGGTGCGCTTGCCCAGGCGGATTCTCCCCATCTGTGTCAGGCTGCCGAGCCCGCTGCTGCGCCCCTTCAAAATTGCATCTACGCCGGCGATCAAGGTTGTGGTCACTGCACCAAGACCAGGTATCAATACACCCAGCTTCCCAGAATTTTCACGAATCTTCACTTTTTGCTCCCATCGAATTTGTTGTGTCGTTTTGTTTATCCGTTAAAATTACTTTTTTCACAAAGTGAATTTAGGTGAATTCCTCAGCTTTTCCAAGACCGCAAATTTTTGCTTTTAGCAAATTTTTTATTCTTTGATGACGAGGCTGCCTTTATAGATGCCTTTTTTGCCGTCAGCATCGATGATTTCACAATAAAGCAGACAGAGTCCCTTTGATGGGTAGCTGCCCCAGCGGGTTTTGCCATCCCAAAGAAAAAGGGTCTGGTTGGTGTGAAAAGCCCCCTGTTGAGCCTGAAACAAGTATCGGCCGCTGACATCAAAAATACGTAGAGTGGCGTGAGACAGGGCAGACCTGTGGGTGACTACGATACGAATGGGCACAGCATCGGTCACAGAGAAAATTCTCGGCTCGATTAGCATACCATCTGCATCGGTAAAAAGTGAAAATACACTATTAGGTCGGCCTGGTGTGTAGCCTTCTTGAGAGACGTTTCGCTGCCAATGGTCCGGCGACTGTTCTGAATCGCTGTCGGCAGCCCTTTCCAGGCTGACTCCACTTTGCAGTGCATTATGTGAGCGTAGGTCCAGCGAATCTATCAGCATTCCTGCGGCATCCCAAATTGTGTAAATTGCCCCTTCATTGGGCAGCGCTGGCAGCATCATTTTCTGGAAAGTTCCTGCGGGAGCAAGCTGAAAATAACTGCTGTCTGAGCTGAGGAGCAGATATTCGGAATATGCTGTTTCTGGGAATAAGAGCTTGCGGGCATTAATATGCAAAGAAAATCCCCCCAGATCCAGCGGGTAATTCCTGAGCCGAAACTCAAGAAATTCGCCGCCCTGATGTTCAGGTTCTGGGTCACTATGAACTTCATTGAGAAAGAGCGGACCGGTTTCCCAGCTTCTGAACAGCCCTAGTGTGTCCCATTGTGAATGTTGTGGATTTGTGAATTGGACGTAATATTCATTCCAGCCGTCAGGGCTCAGCAGATTTGCTTCCAAATTCCAAATGAGGGTGTCTCCCACAGAAAGACCCGAAAACATTTTTTCAGTTAATAATTCACTTTTATAATTGAGAAGTATAAAATTACCTGCTTCCAGCTTGCGGTAGCCGCTGTTGATGGTGAAAATTGTTAAAATACTGTCTGTTAATTTGGCGGTATGAGTCAATGGCTTGACTGTGAGCTGATATTTTTTAGCAAAGATACTGTTTTCGCGGCCTGGTGTAGCGCCATAATAATCAATGGAATACGCCCATCCGGCGCTATGCAGCTCATCAATGCGTTCAAAACTGATTCCGCTTTTTGGAAGTTGCGGGCTGCCATAGACTGCAGAATCGGCAATCATATCATCAGGCTGGAGTAAAAAAAAGCGATCACTGACATTATTCTGGCTTGGCAAAATGCTTTGTAAAAATTGTGCATTTAGCGCACCGGGATAATTATGCCGCACGTCTTCCGTTGAGGAGAGCAGCAGATATTCTCCGGGAGCCAATAGAAAATGATTCTGGCTTAATGTGGCGCTACCTGAAGGGTCGGCTATTTTCCAGCCCCGAAGGTTAACCGGCTGCCTACTGATATTGAGAAGCTCCATCCATTCAGCTTCATCATTGGGAATGGGGATGAGCTCGTTGATGAGAAGTGCCGGTTCCGGATATGGCAAAATGGCAGGCTGGCTTACAGAAAAAAAATCGGATTCTAAAAACAGATCATAAATGCCGCTGCCAAAGAGCCGAGCTTGAAATTTGGAAATCAATGTATCACCGGGCGCTATAGTCTGGGGAAAAAACTTCGTTTGTATCAGTTCGGTGAAAACTGTCACAGAATCGAAATTTAAGTCCTGGTAAAGGTTCACTTGGATATTCTCCAAAGCTGTGAGCCCGCTGTTGCGAAGGATGATTTTTTGGAGCAGGCTGTCTGAGCTGGTCTTCTCAATTTGCCATTCTAAAAGAGTGAGAGCCCGCTCAGGCGCCAGCGATGGGTTTTGCAGTCCCGGCGAACCATATTGCACCGAAGCCCAGTTTTCATGCGCCGTGGAAATTGCATAAGGGTTGACTCGTTCAGCAGCAAAATCCTGGGGGATCTTCCATTTGCCATCATAAAAAAGGCTATCTATTAGGCAGCCGTCGGGATTGCCCAGGCGAATCAAGTCCTCACTGTTGTTTAGGACGCGCCAACTTTTGGGAATAAGGCATCGGCGCTCCATTTCTAAAATCTGATAAATGGCTTCAGTCTGAGCCAAAACGCCATATTCTCCAGGGGGAATTAGCAGCAGCGAATCGAGGTAAATTGTTCCTGTCATATCTGAAACAGCAATCCCCTGAAGATTGACAGATTTATCGCTGATATTATAGACTTCAATATATTCTGTGCCGTGCCTTTCACCAGGCTCCCGCATAAATTCGTTGATTATCAAACTATTTTTCGGAATGGGCAAATGAATATTATTTTGGCTGCCATTGTTTTCCAAATGAGAATCGCCAGAGATAAGTAAGTCTGCCATAACCGGATGCGAACCATAGTGGTGCGGTGAAAGCTCAAAAATGATCTGAAGCGTGTCACCAATGGAGAGTGTATGACTTATGTTTTTTTCCCACTGGGTTTCATCGCTGTCGGGTTCACTGTTTTGATTGAGATCAATCCAGGCTCGGGCAAGGAAGTCCGTGACAGCTGCTTCACCTAAATTGACAGCGATAAGCGCTCCTTCGATTTGCTTTTCAGTGTTGAGAGTCAGCGAAAAATTTCTGATTGCCAAATCTATTTCCGGGAGGTTTTGAGAATTTGGAAAGCCTGGTGAGCCTGGCTGCACCGCCTCCCAGGAGGACGGCAATCCCTGAGGAAGCTGCAGCGATTTTCTTTCTGCTGCATAATCAGATATCAGGGGAAAAGAAGATTCATAT
>DSDE01000393.1 GCA_011049095.1 Fidelibacterota bacterium | reverse complement strand
TAACGCTTTACAACATAATTACCCTGGGCCTGACTGCGGTTATCGGTTTTTCGCTATCCTTTCTCAGCTTAATGATGGAGAGCAAACGGGAGATTAACCGCTATTTCAGTTGGTTCACTGCTACTGTGGCATTGTGGGCTGCCTTTTCACTGATACTGCTTCTTGAGCTGACAGTTCGCAATCTAAGTCCGGAGCTAATTGCTTTCGGCAGGCCAGAGCTTTACCTTCAGTTTTCAGTGATTCTGCTTGGCCTGATGATGCCTCTGCTGCTGATTTTTGTCTCTCGCTACATACGCTACACCGCACAGTGGCTCTCAATTTTAATTTACTTCAATTTGCTTATCCTTGTTCTCATCGCCTGGCCTGTATTTAATGATGAATTTATCAGCAATCCCAGAATCCACAATAATGGGCTAACGATAGTTGACTTTTCTCAGCTCTCATTTGTACTGGTTCTTTGGAGTATATCTATGATGATGCTGGCGCTATTTTTACTTTGGAGAAGCTACAGCAATTCAGAAGATCGCTGGTTTATCGTGGGAATTGCCATTTTTCTTCTAGGATATACCATCAGAGTAGTGCCTAATTTGCCAGCTCCTCTGATGTCCACCAGCACGCTCATAAGTATGCTTGTCCTTGGTTATCCCTTGTTGCGGCGGCAGATGCTGCATCCCCTCAAAGAAAAGACGCTGCAATTAGAAAATGAGATAGCAGAGCGGCGGCGAATGGAAATGCTTCTTGCCGAACGAGAAGAAAGGTACCGGATTTTAGCTGAAAACATTCCTATCGGCCTGATATTACATCATAACGGCATCATCTTGTGGAGCAATCGTTATGCGGACGAATTGCTGAGGCCAAAAAATATAAATAGCCGCCCTAAAGAACTATCTATCTATGATCTTTTTCATCTGGAAAACCACACAAAAGTGCTTAGCCAGGTCAACGAGGCAAAAATGCTAAAGAAAGCTTTGCCTTACAGCGATCATAAGCTGCTTTTGCCCAGCGGCGCTTCAATGGATGTAACAGCGACAATGGTGCCAATTCCGCAAGGTGATGAGATACAGATACTAAGCATATTTATTGACTTAACAGAGATAAAAACTGCCAAACAGATGCTGACAATCGAGCAGGAACGACTGCTGATAACCCTCCGCAGCATAGGAGATGGCGTTATAGCCACAGACACTGCCGGTCGTATCACACTAATGAACCCAATAGCTGAAGAGCTGACAGGCTGGAAACAACATGAGGCGATGGGACAGCCACTGGAAGAAGTTTTCGTCATCATTGACGGTGAAACAGAGCTGCCCAGACCCAGCTTAGTTCAAAGCGTGAAAGATCAGAATAATGTTATCCTGCTTGAGGAAAATACCCTGCTTATCAGTCGTGATGCTCAGCGCAAGATTATCGCAGACAGCGCAGCGCCTATCTTGGACAGCAAGGGTCTATTCAATGGCTGCGTTATTGTTTTTCGCGATGTGACCATTGAAAAAAATCGTGATGACGCGATGAACAAGATTCAGAAACTTGAAAGCATCGGAATTTTGGCTGGTGGCATTGCCCACGATTTCAATAATATACTCACAGCCATTTTAGGAAATATCAGCATGGCAACTGTGATGACAGAAAAGAATCCCCATCTTCACCAGATTTTGAAAGGAGCGGAACGCGCTGCTTTGCGAGCTAGAGACCTGACAGCCCAGCTTCTCACCTTTTCCAAAGGCGGCACTCCCGTTATCAAAGCCAGCTCCATCCTTGAGATAATAAAAGAATCGGCTGACTTTGTCTCTCATGGCAGCACTTGTGCCATTAAATATGGCTTTTCCGAAGATGTCTGGCCCGTGGCGGCAGATGTGGGGCAAATCGGACAAGTTATTCAAAATCTGACCATTAACGCCATTCAAGCTATGCCCGCAGGTGGTGTCATCACTATTTCAGCCTTTAACGATTTTATAATCGAGGGGAGCGGTATGCCACTGCAGCCGGGAAAATATGTACGTATCGAAGTTCAGGATCAAGGTTCTGGTATTCCTCCCAAAGACCTAAAAACAATTTTCGAGCCCTATTTCAGTACCAAGAATAAGGGTCATGGCCTTGGCCTGGCAGTCGTTTTCTCCATCATTCGCAAACATAATGGCTGGATAGTCGTGCGCAGTGAAACAGGAAAAGGAACCAGCTTCATCTTTTTCCTGCCTGCGGCAGAAATTTCGCCCATGAAAAAAGAAGAAAAAACTGAAACAAGGCCGCTTAGCGGCGCAAAAATCCTGATAATGGACGATGAGGCCAGTATTTTGGATGTAACCCGCAGAATTTTGGAAAGAGACGGGCATCAGGTCCTTTTGGCAAAATCAGGTGAAGAAGCCATCGCGATTTATGAAGAAGAGAGTATGAAGGGCAAACCGCCGGACTTAGTCATAACTGACTTAACGATTCCTGGTGGAATGGGCGGCAGAGAAACCCTGGAAACGCTGCTGCATATCAATCCTAAGGTAAAAGTTATCGTCAGCAGCGGCTACACCAATGACCCAATTATGGCTGACTATAAAAAATATGGGTTTAAAGATATCATAAGCAAGCCATATCAATTCCCTGAACTGCGGGCAGCGATCGCACGCACTTTAGCAAGTGACTAATGAGACCAACAAAAACAGACAAAGATTTTGTGCAGGATAAAAATTAAGAAATTATAGCCTATTGATAATTGTGAGGAATAATCATGAAATTAAATAATGTGTTATTTATATTGCTTTTGCCGGCTTTACTTTTAGCCGTGGCGGGAATGTTTCCGATGCAGCAGCTATCTACACTCCCATTGCAAGAAGCAGGTCTGGCCATTGCGCCTGAAGAGATTTTTGCCGCAGACAGCGCTCGCATCATTGATGGCATTGTAAAAGTAGGCGGCTGCAGCGGCGCTTTTATTTCTGAAAATGGCCTCATTCTTACCAACCATCACTGTGCTTATTCAGCAATCCAAAATCACAGCAGCGCAGCGGGAGACCTCCTCACCAATGGCTTTACCGCATCAAAAAGAAGTGAGGAGCTGCCAGCGAAAAGCTATACCGTCCGCATTATGAATCAATATCAAGATGTTTCTGACACTATTTTGTCAGTGATTGAAAGCGCAATGGATTATGGAGAGCGGACAAAAGCGATTGAACAAATAAGCAAAAAACTCATTGCTGAAGCAGAAGCTAAACACCCCGATAAACGGGCTGAAATCGGAGAAATGACCCAGGGAAAAGTCTATTATCTCTTTCTTTACACTTTTCTGAAAGATGTTCGCCTGGTCTATGCCCCGCCCATTGGCATCGGAAATTTTGGCGGAGAAATCGATAATTGGGAATGGCCGCGGCACACCGGTGATTTTGCTCTAATGCGGGCCTATACAGCGCCTGACGGCAGCAATGCTTCCTACCATCCTGATAATATTCCTTACACGCCAAAACATGTGATATCCGTAGAGCCGGCAGGGACGCAAACAGGAGACTTCGTCTTTATCGCTGGATATCCGGGACAAACTTACCGGCACCGCAGCGCCTCATATTTCCAGTATCGCCAGGAACTGCTTATGCCCAAAACAATTCAATGGTATCAATGGCTTATCGAAAAAATGGATATCCTGAGCACTGACGACCCGGAAACAGAAATCCGACTTGCTTCACGAAAAAAGAGCCTGGCAAATGTGGAAAAAAAATACCGAGGGCAACAACTAGGAATGGAGCGGCTAAACCTGATACAAAAAAAGCAGACCCAAGAAAAAATAAACAGCGAAAAACTAGCCTTAGAATATCAAAAATCTTATAAGCAAATACTCTCTGATCTTGGCGAAATCTATGCCAATGAGCGTAAAAATTATGAACATAATTTCATCTTAAATCAAATATTACGGCAGTCTAATCTGCTCTATTTTGGATATAAAGCCTTTGAAACGACCATCGAGCGCGGAAAAACCGACCTTGACCGTGAAACAGAATATATGGACCGCAATTGGGAGCTAACCCAAAAACGCTGGCAGCAAAGACATAAAGACCTGATAAGAGAAATGGATCAGATTGTGATGTCGTCGCTCATAAAGAGAGCCTGGCGGCTTCCTTCAGATCAAAAGATAGCCCCCCTGGAAAAATTCAGGAAAAAGAGAAATGCCGAGAAAAAGCTACAGAAAAACTTGGAAAAAATGGTGAATACCACACGATTAAATGACTATTCTGAATTTGAAAAGCTATTAGAAATGAGCCCAGAAGCGTTGAAACAGGTGAAAGACCCCTTTCTTCAAATTGCCATAAGCCTCTATCCCCTGATACAAAAAAATAAAGAAGCAGACAAAAGCCTTAAAGGGCGCACCGATGAACTCTATGGGAAACTTGATGAAATGAATCAGATGGCGCAGGGTGGCGCTTACGTTCCCGATGCCAATAGCACACTGCGTCTGACCTATGGCTACATAGAAGGTGCAGAACCCCGAGATGGCATCAAATACGAAGCCTTCACCACGGTCACCGGACTCCTTGAAAAAAACAGTGCCGTTCCTCCTTTTCGATTGCCTGACTGGCTTATCGATGCCATTCATAATGAAGCTGAAAATAAATACATACACCCAGAATTGAGAAAGGTGCCGGTCTGTATGCTCTACAGCCTTGATACAACAGGCGGAAATTCAGGAAGCGCTGTTTTAAATCGATATGGCAGGCTGGTTGGACTCAATTTTGATCGGGCGCTGGAGGCTACCATCAATGACTTCCATTGGAGCCCCAAATATAGCCGCTCAATCGGTGTTGATATACGATATATTTTGTGGATTTTAAGCCTCCAGGATGAAAGCCTTCCACTGCTTCAAGAAATTTTAGAAAAATCTATGAATTAGCGCCATTTTTTTTCTCAATCTTTTGAAATCCAATCCTTCCGCAGTAAATTAATCTGTTTTTTGAAAAGCGGGGGACATTGGCTACGAATGAGAGGATTATTGAATGAACGAGCAAGCAGCACTAATCGAACTGCAAGACATCAAAGCCCAAAAAAAGCTAAGTGCTATTGAGATCTATTCACTGAAAATATATCGAGGCGTCTTTTATCAGCTCCTTGGCGAAAACAGTTCGGGCAAAACCTTACTATTAGAAATTATCAGCCATGATACAGCTCCGGATAGCGGCGTCATTCTGTTTGAAAATAAATCAAATGTGAATAAAGAATACCGGCCCCAAAGTGTACAGGAAAGAGTATCTTTTCTGAGGCAGAAAAATCATTTTTGGAAACCAGGTACTGTCATCAGCTATCTGCAAAAGGCAGCAGCCCATGGTCAAAAATCTCCTGGGATTGCATATCAGGAAGCAATGGATTTACTGGAAACCATGAGATTAAAAGAGATTGCAGAATTAAAGCGATCAAAACTCACACCCGGCCTTTTTAAAAAAGTAGAATTACTCAAAGTTTATCTGGAAAACTGTGATCTTATTTTGCTGGATGAACCTTTTGCCGGAGTTGACGACAACTTTTCTAAATATTATTGCACTCTTTTGAAAGAAAAAGTAAAGAATGAGAAAAAAACTGTGGTTTTAGCTTCGGCTATTTCACAAGTACGTTTTCGAATGGTGGATGTCATATTGCAAATACACAATGGACACATTCGCAAAGTAGAAAAACCACAGTATATACAGAGGCGGCAGCAGCAAGGAAACCGCAGGCCTGCACCGCGACCCAAAAAATCATAACCGCCAGTCCCCCGCCCTTGCTGATTTTGAGCCAATGACAAAAATTAATATAAAACAGTATATGAGCTTGGGGAAATTTATACAGCGTCAAAGAATGATACAGGAACAGCTTGTGGAGAATGATATTCAGGATCAAAGGGTTCTGGATGCTTTCCTGGCAATTCCCAGGCATATATTTGTCCCCTTAGAAGCCGAGCAAAGAGCTTACAATGATGGCCCATTACCCATCGGCTTTTCTCAAACCATATCACAGCCTTATGTAGTTGCCCTGATGCTGGAATCCCTCAAACTAAAGCCTCATCACCATATATTAGAGATAGGCAGCGGCTCTGGCTATGTTTTGGCACTCCTCTCCTTACTCTGTAAAAAGGTTGTTGGCGTAGAGCTGGAAAAATCCCTCGTCAGCCGCTCAATCGAGACAATCAGGAATCTGGGACTGAAAAATATCACTGTTTTTCATGGTGACGGATATCTTGGCTGGGAAAACCGAGCCCCTTATGACCGTATCCTGCTTTCTGCCGCACCAGCAGAATTTCCCAGGGAATTGCTAGGCCAGCTTAAAGCTGATGGACTGCTGATTGCCCCCATAGGCGCTAATGAGCAAGAATTGCATCTCTTTTGGCAAAAAAAGGGTGAGTGGAAAAGCAAAGTGATAACAGAAGTGCGTTTTGTGCCGCTACGCAAAGAAAAAGCAATAAGGCCTGACTGATTAATGACCAAAATCTATAAACTTATGATTTCAGCGCTTATCCTAACGGCTCTGAGTTCATGTGAAGGAGAAAAAATGAAACGAGAAGTTTTAAAAACCAAAGCAGCGCCAGCTCCCGTTGGCGCTTATTCACAGGGAACCCGCTGGGGAGACCTCATTTTCACGGCAGGCCAGATTCCAATAGACCCAAAAACAGCCAATCTGGTGGTGGATGATTTTTCTAAAGCTGTCGAAATAACGCTACAAAATATGCTGGCAGTCGTAGAAGCAGGCGGAGGTAAATCTGAGAGCATTTTAAAAGTCACGGTATTTTTGAAGGATTTAAATGATTTTGCATTGGTCAATGCCGCTTTTGAAAAGGCCTTTCCGGTAAATCCGCCAGCCCGCAGCGCAGTTGAGGTGGCCAGACTGCCAAAGGATGTGCCGGTTGAGATGGAATGTATCGCGATTCGTTGTGAATAATAGACAAGTTTTACAATGCAAATTGCTAAGTGGACCTTCCCGATAGCTGTGATTTTATTATTCAGCTATTTTCTACATGGTGAAGAAACTGAGATCGTTCAGGAAAAGAACCCAAGAACCGCTCTGTTTCTGGGATTGACTCTGCCAGGAAGCGGTCAGCTATATAATGGAAAGTGGCTGAAAGCAGCCGTTTACGTCAGTTATGACGGATATATTGCCTACAAAGCTAATGACTATCACAGGCTTTATAAATCATACCCATTTCAAATAGGATTTCGTGACGAAAGAAACCGCTATTACTGGTTACTGGCGGCTGGTTGGCTGGCTGGCGCCATTGACGCTTATGTAGATGCCCATCTAAGCGCATTTCCAAAAGACAGCTTTAGTATAATACCTGAAAATAATGGTATGAAAATATCCATAAGCATAATATTATGAGGGCCTTATGAGTGTACAACGAGAACAATGGGGCAGTCGCATTGGTTTTGTTTTGGCAGCGGCTGGCGGTGCTATTGGTTTAGGCAATATATGGAAATTTCCTTATGTGGCAGGGCAAAACGGCGGCGCGGCTTTTATCCTTATCTATCTGGCAGCATCACTCCTGATAGCCTTTCCCATCCTCATCGGTGAAATTTTCATTGGTCGTAAAGGGCAGCGCAATCCCGTGGGAAGTTTTCGTATTGTGGGTCAAAATCGGAGCATTTGGACAAGTTTCGGCTATTTGGGCGTCCTTACTGGTTTCATAATTCTGAGTTATTATAACGTTGTCGCCGGCTGGTCTCTTGGCTACATCATAGAAGCTCTGCGCGGTGTTTTTTCCGGCTTTGAAGACCCGCTGATGGCAGGATTCCATTATGAGCTGCTTATGGCCAACCCAAAATGGATTATCGGCTGGCAGGCTATTTTCGCCGCTATATCTGTTACGGTTGTTTACGCCGGGGTGCAAAATGGCATAGAAAAGTATTCCAAAATTCTGATGCCACTCTTTCTGATGATTCTTCTTTTTTTGGTTGTGTGGGGAATTATTCTGGACAGTGAAGGCAAAGGCCTGGCATTTCTATTTAAGCCTGACTGGAGTGTGGTTAAGGGAAAGACTATTTTAGAAGCGCTGGGGCAGGCATTTTTCTCATTGAGTCTGGGTATGGGCGCTATGCTAACGTATGGGAGCTACCTGAAATCAGATGATAATATTCTCAGCAGCGCGCTGATGGTTGCCATTTTGGATGTCCTTATAGCTATTCTTGCAGGCATTGCTATTTTTACGGCTGTTTTTGCTATGGGTCTGAGCCCTGACAGCGGCCCGGGACTCGTATTTAAAGTTTTACCTGCTGTCTTTGCCAAACTACCGGGGGGCACATTGTTTGGGGTACTTTTCTTTTTGCTGCTGACCATAGCCGCTGTCACCTCGGCCATATCACTGCTGGAAGTGATTAGCTCTTACTTTGTTGATGAAAAAAATTACACTCGCCATAAAGTGGTTGTTATTGTTGGCATCATCACCTTTTTTCTGGGAATTCCCTCAGCCCTCTCTTTTGGTTACTGGAAAAATGTCACCTTTTTTGGTTTAAATTTTTTCGGAATGCTTGACTATGTCAGCGCAAATATTATGCTGCCCCTGGGGGGGCTGGCCATTGCAATTCTCCTTGGCTGGCAGCTTAAGAAAAATGATGTAATCACAGAATTGAGGAAAGGGGCTGAAAATATTGTTGACGCTTCACCCTGGTCACTTCTTAGTTCAAAAGTCTATTTGAGCCAGCGTTTCAATAATGGTTTGATCTGGCATTGGATCATCAGATATGTGGCGCCGGTGGTAATACTCCTGGTATTTCTCTATTCATTGGGGCTTATCTGATATGAAGCTATTCATAATTCTTTTATTGACAGCTGGCAGCTTATCTGCATCAGATGCCTGGCAGCGCTTCTCTCCCATTCAGGCTGAGGATAGCTGGACCAGCATCGATAAATGGAGTCATTTTAGTTTCAGCGCTATCTTAACAGTTCATAACTACTACTATTTTAAAGAATATACAAGATTTAGTCCTAACAAAAACCGAAATCTTTCTGTAGGAATTAGTTTGAGTATGGGTCTTAGCAAGGAAGTTTTAGACTTTCAAGCAAGAAAATCAATTTTCAGTTGGAAAGACCTGTCCTTTGATCTGGCTGGCACAGTGGCTGGAATAATTCTGCTGGAATATATGGAGAAAAAGTAAAGAATTATGTGTGGGATATTTGGTATCACAAACAGTGAAAAGGCATCAGAAAGCTGCTATTACGGTATTCACGCAATGCAGCATCGTGGTCAGGAAAGCGCCGGAATCATCAGCGCTGACAGTGAGATGGTTTATGCCCACCACGGGATGGGGCTGGTAAGCGAGGTTTTTAATAATGTAAACACTCTTTCGCAATTGAAAGGAGATACGGCCATAGCTCACAACCGTTACAGCACAACAGGGGCTTCCAGTGCAGTAAATATCGCACCTCTCCTTTTCAAGCATAAAGAGAGTTTTATTGCTGTGGCCCACAATGGCAATCTTGTTAATCTAGATAAAACCATAAAAAAACTGGAAAATAACGGAGCGCTATTCAAAACCAGCACCGATACAGAGATTATCGTTCATCTTATAGTGCGGGCAAAGGAAGAAGCTTTTCCAGATAAAGTATCCGCAGCGCTAAAACAACTTGAGGGCGCTTTTTCACTCTTGATTATGACTCGCAAAATGCTTATCGCCGCCAGGGATTCCCTGGGTCTGCGACCGATGGTTATGGGCAAACTTGGCAATTCTACGCTCTTTGCCAGTGAAACCTGTGCCTTTGATTTAATAGGCGCGGAATATATCAGGGAAGTGGAGCCTGGTGAAATCATTGTCATTGACAGGGAAAGCGGCAAATTAGAGTCTTTTCGTTTCTCACCCAAGACAAGCCCGAAACACTGTATTTTTGAGATGGTCTATTTCAGCCGCCCGGACAGCCGCGTTTTTGGTGATAATGTGGACCGTGCCAGACGCAAACTGGGAAAAAATCTGGCCATCGAATCAGACCATGATCATGCACAGCTAGTACTTTCTGTGCCAGACTCATCAAACACCATTGCCATCGGTTTTGCCCGCCGCAGTGAGGTGAAATTTGACATAGGCCTGATTCGCAATCACTACGTAGGCCGCACATTTATTGCACCATTGCAAAGTGAGCGAGACCTGAAAGTCCATCTGAAATTCAATACAGTAAAAGGGGTTTTAGAAGGCCGGAATGTGATACTTGTTGATGATAGCATCGTTCGAGGCACCACTCTGAAAAAACTCATCAAACTCATACGTGAAGCTGGCGTGAAGGAAGTTCATGTGCGCATTGCATCACCGCCCATCCGTCATCCCTGCTTTTATGGGCTTGACTTTCCCACTCATTGTGAGCTGGTAACTTATGAGCGCAATCTGGATGATATCTGCCGCTATATCGGCGCCGATTCCCTTCACTATCTTTCTATTGATGGTCTATTAAACAGTATGGCCGAGCCAAAATCTCATTACTGCACGGCTTGTTTTACCGGCGACTATCCTATCCCCGTAACCGATAAAGAAAAAGCACAGGACAACTATATTAATGAAATCTAAAATATTAGCAGCGCTGGACTACCTCTTTTTGCTGCGTCCTACGCTGCTGATGGCAGGCTGGACACTTTTTCTGCTGGGTGAAATTGCCGGCACAGACAGACAGGCAATGAGCGAATTTGGCATCTCCCGCGACTTTGCATTAAGCTTCCTGGCGTTTACACTGATGATGGGAATTTTGAGTATTCTTAATCAGCTCAGTGATTTAGGAACAGACCGTGCCAACCATCGCCGCTTTCTTATCAGTGCTGGCAAGGTAAGCCCCAGCGCTGCCTGGATATTGGCGGGGCTGATGATGATTATCTTTCTGCTCCTCTCGTTTACTAATATTAACTTTTTTATCATCGCCGCCATTGAATTGCTTTTGTGGGGCTTACTCTATAATTTCCCACCATTTCGCTGGAGCGGACGCCCAATTCTTGGCTTACTGACTAATCTTCTTGGTGGTTTACTGGCAGTCGTTTTAGGATGGACTGCCGTAAGACACGGCTTTGAATGGCAGGTTTTATTTTTGGGAGTACCCTATCTTTTTGGAACTGGCGCGATTTACCTATTGACGACAGTTCCAGATACCCGCGGCGATGCAAAACATAATAAGATCACAAGTGCAGTCTTTTTTGGAAAAAACAGGACTCGCTGGGCTGCTGTATTAATGATTCTTTTTGCCATCGCTTCTGCCACTATGATTGGCGACACCAAAATGGCGCTGACAGCAGGCATATCTCTGCCATTTTTTATTTGGGCAGCCCTCCAAGAAACTGAGCCTGAAACCCTGCGGGCGATTCGCTACGGCGTCCTATTTATGAGTCTGGCTGTGATACTTTACCATCCCTGGTTTCTCATTTTGCTGGCAATCACCTTTTTCCTTAGCAGATGGTACTATATCCATCGTTTTGGGCTGAATTATCCCACCCTAAAAGTAAAGGAATAACAATATGATTCAAATTGATGATAATCGCTGTGATCTCTGTGGAGCATGCGTTGGTATCTGTCCTGCAGATGCTATCGCAATGAGCGAACTCAAACTGCGAATTGATCCGGACACCTGCATTAACTGCGATCTTTGTGTCATTGTGTGTCCTTTTAATGCGCTGGAGGCTGAGCATGAAGCAAGTAAAGTATGATGTCATTGTCGTTGGCGCAGGTCCTGCTGGCAGTCTCGCGGCAATACACGCCGCCAAGGGAGGTGCAAAAACACTGCTTTTAGAAAAAGACCGTGATATTGGCTACCCGGTGCGCTGTGCAGAAGGGGTTTCACATATCGGGCTGACCAATTACGTAGCGCTGGATCCCCGCTGGATACGCTCAACAATTAAGGATGCTATTCTGATAGCGCCCGATAGCACGCAGGTTCCGGTAGCTACCAATAATGAAATGGGTTATATAATAGACCGGCGAATTTTCGATTATGATTTAGCCATGCTGGCCGCCAAAGAAGGCGTTGAAGTTCAAACAAAAGCATATGTTTATGATCTTTTGAAAGCTGAGAATGGCGCTGTTACTGGTGTAAAACTCGACTATATGGGTAAAAAGCTGGAGATAGCATCAAAAATAGTCATTGGCGCCGATGGTGTGGAAAGCCGGGTTGGTCGCTGGGCAGGATTGCATACCGCTGTTAAGATTAAAGATATGGAAAGCTGTGCTCAATTTACAGTGGCAGGCATAAACGTTGACCCTGGTAAAATACTTTTCTATTTTGGGGAAAGCTGGGCTCCAGGCGGCTATCTGTGGGTTTTTCCAAAAGGAAATAATTTGGCTAATATCGGGCTGGGTGTTAATGGTGAACGAACCGGCTTGGGATGTGCGCTAGATCTCTTGAGTAAATTTCTCAAGAATCATTATCCGGAAGCCTCGATCCTGACAACTGTAGCAGGAGGTGTTCCTGTGGCTAAAACCCTAAAACGGATCACCACAGATGGCTTATTGCTCGTGGGTGATGCGGCGCGAACTGTCAACCCCATCAGTGGCGGCGGCATTGCCACCGGCATGCTCAGCGGTAAGCTGGCCGGCGAAATAGCTGCCGAAGCCATTGAAAAAGGTGATTTCAGTAATAGTTATCTTGAAAACTATTCCAAAAAATGGTCGAAAGCTCAAGGGAAAAATCACGAGCGGCTCTACCGGGTCAAAGAGGTCATTTTTCGCCTTACCGATGAAGAGCTCAATTCTCTGGCAGCTAAAGTAATCAATATTCCCGTTTCAGAACGCACACTGCTGCGGATATTTAAAACTCTTTTTATGAATCGACCTGCATTGATGAAAGATATCCTATTAGCCATTGCCGGCCTTTAAACCAATGTGAGAAAATGATTGACCAAATAAGTATTTTAAATGCCCTTGGGCTAAGTCGTTTCACGGCTGTTGATGTGGAAACAACAGGTCTCGATGAGAAAAAAAATAGTATTATACAGATTGCTGCCACTCGTTTTGATGATGGAAAAGTAACAGAGCGCTTCAGTTTCTTCTGCAAACCAGATGATGAAATCCCCGAGCACATACAGGAATTAACCCGTATCACTCCAGATATGGTAAAGGATGCGCTGCCCTTTCAGGCACACATTCCAGAGCTTCTTGAATTTATTGGGAATGCACCCATTGTGGGACATAATGTGAACTTTGACATTGCCTTCATCAAAGAAAAGCTCTATCGTCCGCTTTTTAATGAGCTTATAGACACTCTGGAACTTTCTCGCATCTTTCTTTATTGGCTGCCAGAGCGTAAGCTGGAATCTTTGGCAAACTGGTACAAAATGGATATGACTGAAGCGCATCGTGCCGATGTGGATACAGAATTTACAGGATACCTTCTACTTGAACTGCTCCAGACTATGCTGCGCTATGACTATCCCCTTTTTCAGACAATTCGGCAAATAAGCGGGCCTCTGGATAATGCCCCTAATCACGGCCTATATCAACGCATCGTCAGCTACTATGAAAACGAAGGCCGGACCCAAATTGAAAAGTGGCAGCCGGAACATCCAATCGCTGTCAACCATTATGGCAGCTTTAAAGTCAAACTAGAAGAATACTATGATGAAGATGATGAAAATGATGCGGAAGCAGGCGAAATACGGCGGGTAAACAGTCGAGATGTGAAAGAAATTTTTGATTTTAATGGAGCTCTCTCTCAAAAATTGCCCGATTATGAAACCCGGATCGGACAGATACAGCTCAGCGGTGATATAGTCGAGACTTTCAACAGGAAGCGGGCTTTGATAGCTGAAGCTGGAACCGGTGTGGGAAAAAGCCTTGCCTATCTCATACCCGCCATCCAATGGGTGCAGGCCAATCGAGGCTCTGGCTACAGCGCCGTCATCAGCTCCAATACAAAATCTCTTCAAGAACAACTCTTTTTTAAGGATATTCCCTTTGTTTATGAACATATAGATGATGATTTTACTGCTGTAATGCTGAAAGGACGAAATAATTACATCTGCCTGACTAAATGGGACCGCCTATTAAAGCAACTTGACCAACAGGTCAATATATTTGAAAGAGCAGCTATCCTGCCCCTTGTGCTATGGGTACGGGAAACTCAAACCGGCGATATTGAAGAAAATATTGCCTTTCGCTCAGCCAAGCGCACCACAATCTGGAGCAAAGTCTGCAGTGAACCTGGATTCTGCACTACGAAAAAATGTGCCAGTCACCGGGGCTGCTACCTGGGGAAAATCCGTAAGCTGGCCAAAGCCGCCGATATTATCGTCATCAATCACTCCCTCCTATTATCTGATGCAGTGGCCAATAACAGCGTTTTACCCAACACGCCAATGCTGATTATTGATGAAGCGCATAATCTGCAGAAAACGGCGCACAAATATTTTGCATTAGAATTTGCCCCCTGGATTGCCGGGCAACACCTAGATAAACTCTTCCGCGGCGGCGCTGATAATTTTGGTTCGCTGGTAAACCTGAGCCGAAAAACCGGCGGCGAAAAGTGGGATAAAGCGCATCAGAAACAATTCACCAAGCTGGTGAGCGACGCTGAAAGCGCCGTTGAAAGAGCAGCTTCAGCTACAAAAGGCTTCTTTACCCGCTTCCTTATCTATATCAATGAACGAGAGCGAAAACAAAATCAGCGCTATACCGATAAACGCCGCTATAAAGCCGAAAGAAATCCCTTTGAACAATTTCCAGAGCGAGAGAGCCTACTGGCCGCCTATCTCAACCTCAAACAAAGCCTGAATCGCCTGGAAAAATTTCAGCAGGAGCTTTTACCCATCGAGAAGATGCTGTTAGACGAAAGCTGGACTGAATTTGCAAATGCAAGCGCCAATTTTGCCGAATTTGCCGGCAATGTCGCCTTCCTTTTAGATGGTAATGATGAAAACTATGTCTTTTGGTATGAAATTCCCAATGATAGCCAATCCACACAGATAGTTATCTGCGGCACACCACTGCGGGTTGATAAGGCTATTTTCGAAAAAATCCTCAGTCAGAAAAAAGCTATACTTGCCACTTCTGCCACACTTTCAGTGAATGGCAACTTTGATTATTTTCTGCAGCAAACCGGATTCTACCTTATGGAAAAGGAACGCCTGCATACTGCAAGATATCCAAGCCCCTTTATTTATGAAGAGCAGGCCCGGGCCTGGGTTATCACTTTTCTTGGCGAACCCAGTCAGGCAGACTTTGACACTAAAGTTGCCGCTCTGATGACCGAGATTGCCAAGCGCTATCAGCGTGGCACACTTCTGCTTACCACCTCATATCATTCCATACGTAAAATGCGGGAAGAGATGAATTGGGCAATGCAGAAAGCTAATCTGCCCCTGCTGACACAGGCCGGCAACGCCTCACGAACCGCTCTGCTCAACCGATTCAAAGAGCTGGGGAATGCCACACTTATCGGAACTGAATCTTTTTGGGAAGGCGTGGACGTTCCGGGCTCGGCTCTGGAAATTCTGGCGATGCTCAAACTGCCCTTTGCTGTGCCATCAGAACCCATCGTGGAAGCCATAACTGAAGACCTGAAAAAACAAGGAAAAAATTCCTTTATGGAATATAGTGTTCCAGAAGCAGTGCTCAAATTTAAACAGGGTTTTGGTCGTCTGATTCGCAGCACCCAGGACACCGGCATCGCGCTCTTCTTTGATAACCGGCTGAGTTTTAAGCGCTATGGACAGGTTTTTCTAAATTCATTGCCTCTGAAAGTCGGTTTTGTAAAAAGTGAGGAAGAGCTTTTTAAAAACCTCGATTTCTTTTACAGAATGAATCACCGGCAGCAGAAACGCTGATGATGACGCGGAAAATTTACCTATTTATACCCTGCCTCGTAGAGCAGATATATCCGCAGACGGCTACGGCAACGATAGAGATACTGCAATATCTGGGATATGAGATTATCATTCCACCTAAACAGACCTGCTGCGGGCAGCCAGCTTACAATAGCGGCTATACCAAGGAAAGCGTCCGTATGGCAGAAGCATGGCTGCAAAGATTTGCCGATGCAGAATATATTGTAGCGCCATCTGGAAGCTGTATCTCAATGGTGCGCAATCATTACGGAAAGCTGCCCCTTAGTCCTCATTATAAAGAAATTTTTGAAAAAATCCGTCACAATACGTACGAGCTCACGGAATTTATATGGAAATATCATCAGGACAGCTATTTTCCCGGCCTATTCGATGCCTCGGTCACATATCATGCTAGCTGTCACCTCCATCGGGAAATTGGCGTGGGAGATATACCTATTGAGCTTCTAAAAAAGAAAACAGGCCTTCGCTTTCTGCCGATGCGTGAAGCTGACCGCTGCTGTGGCTTTGGCGGCACATTTCTGCTGAAATTTGCTGAATTAAGCAATGCGATGACACAATTCAAGGTCACGGCAATCAGCGAAACAAAAGCTGACTATGTCTGCGGTGCAGATGCCGGTTGCCTCTATACCATTGACAGCGCCCTTAAGAAAATAAATAGCCAGACCAAAACCATTCATATTGCCGAAATTCTTGCAGCAGGATTAATCGAATGAGTCAGCTTAAAGCAAAAATCCACGAGACTCTGAAAAATGAATCACTGCAGAAAAACTATTACCAAGCAACACACAGCGCTGTGGCTAAAAACCGAATTCGCGCCCAAGAGCCGGAAAGATGGGAATCACTGCGGCAAGATGCCTATCAGATCAGAAAAAAAACCATCGAAAATCTCCCCATTTTTCTGGAAAAAGCAGAGGCGTCGCTAAACGCCAGAAATATTGAAACCCACTGGGCCATCAACGCGGAGGAAGCTAGGCAAATCTGTTACAAACTGCTTCAGGAAAGAGGCATTAGGCAAGTCGTCAAAGCCAAATCTATGCTTACCGAAGAGCTGGAGCTAAACGATTTTCTCGAAAAAGTCGGAATTAGAGCGCTGGAAACGGACCTTGGTGAGTTTATTATTCAGGAAGCCGGTGAAAAACCAAGCCATATCACCGCGCCGGCTATCCACAAAAGCGCATCTGATATTGCTCACCTTTTTGAAGAAAAATTTGGGCTGCCTTATACAGAAGATGAGCGCGTTCTGACAGAATTTGCCCGCCAAAAGCTGCGGGATGATTTTCTCCAGACAGAAGCAGGAATCAGCGGTGCCAATTTTTTAGTTACTGAAGACGCTGCGCTCTGTCTGGTGGAAAATGAAGGCAATATCAGACTTTCCGTCTCTATCCCGCCGCTGCATATCGCTTTTGTGGGCATCGAAAAAGTCGTTCCAGACTACGCTTCCCTTGCAATTTTGCTGGAATTACTGGCTCCCAGCGCCACAGGACAAGATTTCCCCGGCTATTTTTCTATGATTCGAAATGTCGAGCCCAACAAGGAGATTCACGTTGTTTTCGTGGACAACGGCCGCAGTGACTTATGGCAAAACCAAGATTTCAGAGAGCTGCTGCACTGCATCCGATGCGGCGCCTGTTTGAATAGCTGTCCTGTTTATCAGCACGTTGGTGGTCACAGCTACGGCTGGACCTATCCCGGCCCCATTGGCGCGCTGCTGACACCCCTAATGCGCAATAAACCAGGTGATGAGCTCCTGCCCTTTATGTCCACCCTCTGCGGCGCTTGCACCAATGCCTGTCCAGTAAAAATTCCCCTTCATCACCTCTTGCTGAAAATGCGTCATCAAACAAAAAGCCGTCAAGCCAAGCCGCCACTTTTCAGCGCCGGCATAAAAGCTTTCACCAAGACTATGCTCCATCCGCGATTTTATTCTGCTGTATCGAGAATGGCCCGAATCTTACTAAAACTGATTCCTGGTGAAAATCTGCCAATTCCCTGTATGAATAAATTGCGCCACTTTGCCAGGCCGGCAAAAAAAATGTATCGAGACCTAAAATGAAATCAGCAGCAAAAGAAAAGATTTTTAAAAAACTAAGGCGAAGCTTTACTTCAGATGCAGAATTTAGAATCACTAGCCTGATGCGAAAAATCCCTGATGCTGATTTAGTCCCTCGTTTTATCGAAGCAGCAGAAAAACTGAACGCCTTCATTTATAACTGTCAGCTTACAGAACTCCCTGACATTCTCAAAGATTATGGCTCGGCTGATTCCCATCTCCTTGCACCAGATATTTCCACAAACTTTGAGCAAATTAAAGGTGTGGCTTTTACTGAAAAAATGACAATAAAAGAAATTGCCGAATTCTCCTGCGGCATAACAGCGCCAAGATATGGATTGGCTCAAACCGGCACACTGGCAGAATTGCATCTTTTGTCTGGAGAGCGACTCATTTCTCTGATACCAGAAACTCACATTGCTGTTTTGCCTGTTTCTGCACTGGTGACAGACCACCATCAAGTTTTTCAACAGATTCCGCCCCATATCAATCTCACCCTCATCAGCGGACCAAGCCGCACTGCCGACATCGAAAAAAGAATCGTTATTGGCGCCCACGGCCCTAAAAAGCTGGTGATTTTGCTCGTTAACAATAAAT
>DSDE01000391.1 GCA_011049095.1 Fidelibacterota bacterium | reverse complement strand
TTGCTGATGTTTTCATGCTTTCCAGATATTGGAGATTTTCAATGGCCACTGCCAGCAGATCTCCTAAAACAGCCAGATACTTTTCATCATCTTCGGTAAAATATGAGTGTCCGCCTTCATAGCGAGGAATTTTATTATAGAGTTTCAGAGCGCCAATCACATCATTTTTAATTGATATTGGAATGCCAAGGAAGGCCAGTCTATCGCCATAGCGAAGATTCTTCTTCATTTCGGTGCGATATTTCCCTTTATATTTTGGAAATGTGAGGACATTATTCAGGCGAATGATGCGGTTTTCTTTCACCAGAGTGCCTGTGAGGCCTTCCCCCACCTGGTGCTCCGCACTATTTATCAGCTTGTCGGGTATTCCAAAGCCGGCGCGAAGAATGAGCTTATTGCGGTCTTCATTATCACGAAGGTAAATCTCGCAGGTTTCGGCGCTGAAGGTAAGGGCACTCTGTTCTGCGACAAAATCGAGGAGATCGTTGAGGTTATAATGTGAGTGAAGGCGGGTTCCAAATTCCATCAACAGCTCAAAATAGTCGGCTTTTTTGCGCTCCTGTACATAGTGGTGACTGTTTTCTAAAGCGATGCTGATATAATCCGCCACGTGAATCAAAATCTCCTGATCGGTGATGGTAAAATTGGATGCAACGCTGGATGTGCGTATAATTCCATAGAATCGTCCCCCTTTACTGGTAATAGGCACTGCCAGATAGCTTTTAGGTTTCCGGTGCTCGCCTTCGCTATATTTGCCAGTCCAGTTAAAATCATCGCCAAACTCAGATTTGAGTTCTTCCAAGGTAGCAATATCAAAGTCTTGGAGCAGGAGTGGTTTTCGATTTTTAAAAACCCATCCGGTGAGCCCTTCTCCCTCTTTGTAGGTGATATGTTTTTTCTCTTTGACCACAATGCCCGTTGTTTCAGCCAGCTCGATACAATCACAGCCTTCGTCAAAGAGGAAAATAGAGCAGCCTTTTGCATTGAGAATTTCCGAGATTCGCACAACAGCTTTCTTGAGAATTCTTTCCGGCTCCAGCTCGGTAAAGATATCAATCAGCCCCTTGAGGTGAATAACATTCAGTTCCACAATTGCTCCATAAGATTAAGGTTTATTCAGTTGCGCTTCGACGATGGGCATCCAGGCTTTGGCTTCCCGATGCTGTGGGTCTCGCTGAAGGGTTTGCTGCCAGTAGCGACGTGCTTCTGAAAAATTTTGCTGGTCCCAGCGGAGGCGACCGAGCCCAAAATAAATATCAGCCAGCTCAGGATTAATTTCCAAAGCTTTTTTGTAATAGCTTTCAGCCCGGGAATACTCTTTGCTTTTTCTGCTGCGCTCACCCATCCAGAAATTGCCATAAGCAAGCCAGAAATAACTGTCAGAATTGACAGTCAGAGCCCGCTGATAAAGTCTGGTCGAAGCGCTGAAATTGTTTTTTTCAGCTTCGATTTCACCCTGAACAAAGCAGGCGACTGGAAGCCAGAAATCAATATCGGGATAGCGGCTGCTCTGGCTATAAACCAGTTGCCAGGCATTGATAGCTAGGTTTATCTGATCATTCCGGAAATGGGTCATACCAATTAGAAAGCGGGCCTCTGGCAAGGCTTCTACCCTGTGCAGAGCGCCCTCAAGATAGCGTACGGCGTATTCATATTGGGCAAGAACAAGATAAATTTTACCCAACTGCAGATAGATATCAGCGTCATTATTGCCGGCGCTAATAGCTTTTTGGTAATTTGTTTTCGCATTTTCCCAGTTATTACGGGCAACAGCAATCCTGCCCAGACCAGCATAAATGTGCCCCGGTCGAAAACCGATTTTCTCCGCTCTGATGTAAATAGCTTCAGCGGAATCTATAAGTCCGTCTTCCAGCAGCAGGTCAGCTATGCCGATACGGGCATCATAATTAACGGGGTTGATCTGAATGGCTTCGGTAAATGCTGAGTAAGCCAGTCCAGGGTCTCCAATTGCACGGCTGATATTGCCAGCCAATACCCAAAATCGGTCTTCCCTGCTGGCCAGTCTCACGGCTTCTCGTACAGCTTGATGTGCTTGTTTCAGTTTGCCATTTAAAAAATAGGCGTTGGCAAGGTGAAAATGGAGCTCGCCTTCACCAGGATTGTTGATAATCTGCTGATTAAGCTGTTCAATGGCAGAATCATACTGTTTGATATCGATTAATTTCTGAATCGAAGCGTAGGGGTCCTGTGCCTTATTTGCTGTTTGAGCCCTATCCAGTTCAGCCTGCAGATCGTCTATCTTTTTTTGGTAGCTATCAATCTGCTGCTTTAATTTTTCTGTATTGGCGGCTGGCTCTGCTTTTTGAGCAAGGGCTTTATCAGCCTTTTGCACCGTTTCACGAATTTTTTTCAATCTTTGGGCAGTCTGCTGAAATTCGCTCTGGGTGGCAGCCTCTTTTTCAGAAGGCGCCAGTCGGGCTATCTGTTTTCCCTCTTTTTGCAGCGTCTGCAGGAGCCGGTCGGCAAGCTGGCGCTCACGGCTCTCTTGTGGCAGGCTGCTGACCTTTTCCGAATAGGCCTTTGCTTCTTTATAAACCTGTGTAAAATATGTTTTCATTTTAGCGGCAGTGATATTGGCTGCTAAAAGCACAGAAAAACTTAGCAGCAGAAGCGCCGGAAAAATTATTCCCTTAACTTTCATCGATAAGCGCTCCTTTATTTAGACGAAATTTTAGCTGCTCTGCCTCGGGAATATTTTGAAAGCGTTCGATTGGCAGAATGATATAAACTCCTTCGCCGGCGCTATAAATCGTGCCATTTCCATCACTGATTTCTCCAGAGGTAAAGACCTTTCTTCCCTGAATCTTGTTTATGCGGCATTCTACCCTCACATAGCTTTGCAGGGGAAGCATTTTTTTGAATTGGATGTGAATTTCAGCCGCAACAACACTCAGCAGATTTGCCCAGGGTGTGGCTCCCATCGCTTCATCAAGGACGGCTGCCTGACTACCTCCGTGAGCAAAACCGGGAGGCCCTTCTGCTTTCTTTCCAAAACAGGCATGGGCGATGAGATGATTGTCCCGCTGCCGTAAATAATACTCAATGCGGATACGCTCGGGCTCCAAATCACCGGAAACAAAGGAATGATTGTAGCGACTCATATTGATTGGTCTGAAATCTAGTTCCGGATCAGGAAATATTACGAGGGTGTTTTCTATTTTTTTCATCATATTTTCCCTTCTTTCTTGCTAAAGTTAAAAAAAAATAGTGCAATTGCCTTAAAAAGATTTCATTTTACGGCAATGAATAGCAAAGTTTATTTTCAAAAAAATATCAAGATCCATCTGCGCTTCGCTATTTTGCTGTTTTTGATTCTCTGGCCTCTCAAAGAGCGCTCTCTGGGGCACCTTATTAAGCTGGTTTTCGTCCATGCCTCACTGATACAAATCAGCCTGGCGCTTCTTCTGACAAATAGTTTTATCTCGATTGCGGCCTTTTTCTGGAAAAAGGAGAGCTTGACTGCGCTGACAAAAATCTTGATGCATTTTTCAGTTTTAAGCTGGCTAGCCGCCTATCTCGGCAGTGTATGGGTCACAAAGGCAGCCTGGGGTGCCATTGATTGGCAAGAACCTCGCTTTCTAATAAGCACGCAGCTACTTTTCCTGCTTTTACCCTACTGGGGTCTCAATCTGATTATTAATTATAATTGGCTTTTAAAATTTACCAGCTGGGGAATCGGTATTTTTGCTCAATTTATGATTCGCTTGGCGCCGGTTCGCATACACCCTGAAAATCCATTGGGAGAATCAGAATCGGCCTTGATGCAATGGGGATTCGCCGCGGTTCTTTTTTTGCTATCCTTATGGTTTTTCTATACCATACATTCCCTTTATCGTCGTAAATTGTTAAGAATGGAGCAAGATGAGTCATAAGCGTGATAAAATACTTGTCATCGGCGCTGGAGCAATCGGCGGCATCAGCGCAGCAATGATGAAACTGAAAGGATATGATGTCACCGTGATTGCGAAAAACAGAGAGACCGCCGAAAAGATTAGTCAGTCGGGCCTCAGAATCAGCGGGATTAAGGGTGATTTCCTGGTAAAAATAGCAGCAGAGCACCAAATAAGGTCCCTCACATTTGCCCCTGATGTGGTTTTTCATGCCACCAAAGCATACGATCTGGAAAAAAGCCTTCCTGAGCTCCTGCCAATTCTCCACTCAGAAAGCCGGGTGCTTTCGATGCAAAACGGCATTTGTGAGCCGATTTTTGAAAAAATATTCGGCGCTGAAAGGACTATTGGCTGTATTGTTGGCTGGGGCGCTACTATGCACGCCCCGGACAGTTTGGAAATGAGCTCTCTAGGAGACTTTGTCATTGGTACAATGGATGGTCGAAAAGACCCGATGCTTCCGAGAATCCAGGAGATGCTCAGCTCAGTTTTACCCGTAAGAATTTCTGAAAATATGTTGGGCTACCTCTATTCCAAATTGATTGTCAACTCTGCTATCACATCGCTTGGCGTGATAACGGGTTTGCCTTTAGGTAAAATGCTGAGCCGGCGAAAAATCCGACGCATTTTTGTGTCCGTTATGCAAGAGGCGATGCAAGTCGCCGAAGCGTTACAGATCAATGTGGAGCCCTATGGCGGCAGACTGGATTATTATTCATTTACCAACGGCAATACTCTTATAGACCATTTTCGCCGTCATGCTGTCATTCGCATTATTGGTTTTAAATATCGCCGGCTATACTCATCGGGCTTGCAGAGTATCGCCAAAGGCCGGCCCACGGAAATTGACTTTCTCAATGGCTACATTTCGCAGATGGGCCAGGAGCATCAAATCGCCACACCAGTAAACAATCTGATTATTGAACTGGTTAAGAAAATTGAGTCTGGAGCGCTCAAGAGTGAAATCAAAAATATCCACCATATACTCAAGGAGCTGTCATGAAGAAATTTTTACTCATCCTGCTGCTGGGAGCCGGAATTATTTCAGCACAGAGCTTCACTTTTACACCAGACACCACCTATATAGTACAGGATTCCGGTTTTGTGCAATTTGATTGCACGATTGAAAACCTTAGCGGCCGAAACCTGGGCTTGCGGGCTATTCGCCTTGAGAATGATATGCCCCAAAACTGGATCAGCAGTCTCTGTGTGGGAATCAGTTGCTACCCTCCTGAAACCGATACCGTTGCATTTGTCATAGCAGGCGGGGGTTCAGTTCATTTTTCCCTGGATGTGACTATCTGGGGAGAAAGTCTTGGCTCTGGCACCTGGCTTATTCGAATCGAAAACAGCAGTGACTCCAGCGAATTCATTGAAGAAACTTTTATCGCCACAAACAACCCATCATCCCTCACAACACCATCTAACAGCCCTGACACCTTTATACTGCAACCAGCCTTCCCAAACCCATTCAACCAAAGCATCACCATCCCCTTTCAATTAATATACCCCAGTGAAAAGCTAATTTTATCAGTCATAGACACAGGCGGACGTCTGGTCTGGCAGGAAACCTTACACCATTGTCAGCCCGGGCACTACAAATTGCAGTGGTTGGGTTCTGATATCTCTGGCCATACTCTGCCAAGCGGTATTTATCTGTATAAACTACAGAGCGCCAAATCAATATTAACAAGAAAGATCACATTATTAAAGTAACAGAACAATTCATCATGATGAACTGGATTATGAAGGATTCATTATGAGCATCAGTAATTTTTTCTCAGAGTTTTCTCTCTTTGCATTGCTTGAAAACCTGCCGGATATCGTGCTGCGCTTTGACCGGGATGGTCGAATCATATACGCTAATCCAGCCGTAAAATCAGTTGTTGGTTATGAACCTGATGACCTTATCGGCAGAGGTTATCAAGCGCTGAGTATAGACAAAGAGATATTTGATCTGTGGAGCAAATATCTGGGGCAAGCATTTCGCAGCAAAAAAAATGTACAAGTTGCACTGACAATCACCGATGCAAGTGGTGAATCACGCCATTTTGACAGCCATTTTATAGCTGAAGAAGATTTTGAAACCGATAAAATCATATCTATTTTGAATGTCAATCGTGATGTTACAGAACTGACCAACGCCCGGAACAGTGCCGCAGAAGCCCAGTTGGTGCTCACCAGCGTTTTGGATATGGTGCCCCACCTCATCTGCGCCAAAGATGCCAATGGTAATTACCTGATGGCAAACAGGGCTATGGCAGAAGCTTATAAACTCTGCGCTACAGAAATGGCAGGAAAAAACCAACGGGAACTCCACAGCGACCCCATCCAGCTCGAACTTATGCTGGCACAAGACCAGCAGGTTATCCAGCAAAATGAAACATTAGAAATTCCCGAAGATTTTTTTACCGATGCCTGGGGTCGGGAACGTGTTTTGCACACCACTAAAATGCCCTTTGTCTACCATGGTATTCCAGCGACTCTCATCGTTGGGGTTGATATCACCGAGCAGCGCAAAGCAGAAAAGGAGAAACAAATTCTCAATGCACAGCTCCGGCAACGCAGAAAAATGGAAAGTATCGGAACCTTGGCAGGAGGCGTTGCCCATGAAATTAATAACCCTTTAACGGGAATCATCAATTATTCACAGCTTCTGGCAGACGATAACAGCGATGAGATGACCCGAAACTTTGCTGAGGGCATTCAAGATATGGCCAATCGCATTGCCAAAATTGTCGAACACCTTCTCACCTTTGCCAGACAAGACTCAGAATTTGCTGAGCTTTTTTCTATTGAACAAGTGATAAACGCTGCGCTGACACTGTTTTCCGCCACACTTAAAATCGACCAAATCATTGTAAATATTGATATTGCCTCAGATATACCCAAACTGATGGGATACCCACAACAGATTCAGCAGGTCATCATGAATCTTATCACCAATGCCCGAAAATCGCTAAATCTTAAATACCAGGATTACAACCCGAATAAAATACTCAATATCCACGCACAAAAAGTGACCGTACACGACACCGATTTTGTACAAATTGCCATTGAAGACCACGGCGGCGGTATCCCGGCAAAAAATATCAAACAGATTTTCAAGCCATTCCAAAATAGAGCCCAGGGGTCCGATTCAGTGGGTATGGGGCTTTCCGTTAGTCAGGGAATCATTGAGGAGCATGAAGGAACTATCGTCTGTGAAAGCGAGCTGGGAGAATTTGCCCGCTTTACAGTGACCCTTCCTGTTTCAAAAGAGAGTTAGATTAAGGAATCGTTATGAGTCAAAAACAAAAATTTATAGTTTTGCTGTCAGCCGTTTTGTTTATGGGCGGCTGTGCTTCAGCGCCACCGCAAAAAGATATCCAAAGAGTCACGCACAAACAAGAATCTACCCTTAAAGAGCTGGGCAATGGTGAATATGAAGTGACTGGCAGCGCATTGATAGAAAACCTTACCCCCCAGCAGGCACGGGAAGAAGCAAAACTGCGGGCACGAAAACTGGCCCTGGAGCATTACGCAGGTGTAGAGATTCAAAATAATACCCTGATGCTGAAAAGTGATCACAACAACAACGACCTGATGGAAGCCTTCAGCTCAATAAGCTCCCAAACCAGCCGCGGCGTCATCATCAAAGAGGAGCTTCTCTCTGAAGAGACCATTGCGGACGGCTCATCTATGCGGAGCGTTGTTCGCCTGCGAGTCAAAGCAGCAAAACAAGTCGGTCAAAAAAATCCGGCATTTCACCTGAATGCAAAGCTGAATCGGGAAGTTTTCACTCAGGGTGAAGAGCTAAAGCTGGAGGTCCAGCCCAGCCTGGACTGTTATCTGACCATTATCAATATCGGCAGTGATGGCAATGTCTATTTGCTGCTACCCAATCAATACACCAAAATGCCCTACGTGAAAGCCGGCGAAAATTACCGTTTTCCTCCGGAAAGGTCTGGAATCGCCCTAACCCCAACCCTGCTCCCGGGGCGCAGTCAGGATTCTGAGCTGATCAAAATTATTGCCACCCTCTCTCCTGTTGTCCACCAAATATTTTCTGGGGGAAGCAGTTACGGCGCTGCAACAAGCACATTGCCAGCTATGCAAAAATGGCTCCTTGCAATCCCGGCCGACCAGTATCTCGAGCTGGATTTGGTCTATCACCTTTATAAATAATAAGTAATTGTTAGTAGAAACTTGTCTGCCCAAAGCTGGGATTTATTTTTGTAGCGCTTTTGATAATGCCCGGCTAAGAGACTCTTTCGTATATGGTTTGGGCATCACACCATCAAAGCCATACTTTTTAAAATTACTCATAATTGGGTCTGTTGAATAGCCGCTGCTGACAAGGACCTTTATTTTCGGTTCCAGAGCCTTAAGGTGGCCAACTGTCTCTTCGCCACCCATTCCACCGCTTACCGTCAAATCTAAAATTGCAATCTGAAAAGCTGATTCGCTATTTATTTTTTCCTTGCACAGCTCGATGGCAGCTTCTCCATCCATTGCCCCTTCCACAGAATATCCCAGGGATTTCAGCAGCAAGGTGAGCATATTGATAATCATTTCATCATCATCCATAATCAGAACTCGCCCGCTGCCTTTTTCTGCCTGCATCGCATCGCTTTCTGTGAAAATATGCTCCTCTTCCGCCGGCAGATAAATATAAAAGACTGTTCCTTTTCCCGGCTCAGACTCAACCCTGATATCGCCGCCATGCTTCTTGATGATGGTATAACAAGTCGCCAGCCCTAATCCTGTTCCGTTTTTTTTAGTTGTAAAGAATGGATCAAAAATATTTCCGATGATAGACTGGGAGATACCAACGCCGCTATCTCTGATTTCAACACGAACATATTTAGCTTCGCCCAGATTCAGGTTTTCTCCATCCCAGGTCTGATGAAAATTTTTGGCCTTTATGCTAATTTGACCGCCCTCTGGCATAGCCTGCTTGGCATTGATGATAATATTATTAAAATTCTGGATAATCTGTCCGCCATCCACTTTTGTATTCCAAAGATCCGGCGCTATCTCGGTCTGGCATCGCTGTTTGCTGCCACTTAATGAAATCTCAATGGCATCGCGAATCAGTATCTCTACTTTATGAACCTTTTTCACAGGATTGCCGCCGCGGCTAAAGGTCAGAAGCTGCTTTGTGAGATGGGTTGCCTGTTGAGCGCCTTTCACGATGGCGCTGAGATAGGTATTGATCTGACTTTCTTTTTGTACGTAGAGCTGTGCCAGTTGCGCATTACCCAAAATAGCCGCCAGACGATTATTGAAATCGTGGGCAATGCCGCCAGCCAGGAGCCCGATACTTTCCAGTTTCTGAGCCCGCTGCAGCCAATAAACTCCTCTCGATTTAAATGATGGGATGCAGCTTTAGCCCGATTCACCTCAATAAAGCGATGTGAGCGGTCTTTAAAAAAGATGGCATCGGGCAGATTATCAATCAAAGAGCGGAAAAGGTCCCGCTCTTCCTGAAGAATGATTTCATTCTTCTTTCGCTCGCGAATATCTCTGGCTGAGGAGATAAAAAAAGTCAATCCGTCATTGCTAAAAAAGCGAGTAGAAATCTCTACCGGAATATGCTTCCCCTTTTGAATGCGATGTTTCGATTCAAGGACAGCATTTCCTTCCTTCAATACCCGCATAGAAAATTTCTTAAATCCCGCTTCATCGTAAATTGGATCAATATCTTCCGGACCTTTGCGTTTAAATTCTTCCCTATTAAATCCAAATATCTCGCAGGCAGCCTGATTTACATCGTAAAAATGACCTGGGATACCATTTTCATCTACGGGATAGATAAACATTGCATCATTGACAGCATCAAAAATTTGCCTTGAGAAGGCTTCACTTTGTTTCAGTTGAAGATTCTTTTCCCATTGCTCTGTGATATCCTCAATGGCTACGACCCAATGGGCAGAATTGGGGATTCGGCGAACATTGCTCAGGGTCCTGCGAATACTGCCATCTTTTCGGAGCATTCTCACCTGATAGCTGTGGGTCTCGTTATGATGCCCTTTCTGCCGATTTTGCCAGGGCTTTGTTAGAATAGGCAGGTCTGGCTCAAATACAAATTCAAGCCATTTTCGGCCTGTAAGCTCATCTGCATCATAATGCGTTATCGCTTCACATTCCTGGTTAACTCGTAGAATGAGCATCTCATCATTAAAGATGGTCATCGCTAGCATAGAGGTTTGAAAAACTGTTTCATAGTAATTCTTAACCGCCAGAAGCTCATCCCTGGCTTGCTGCTCTTGGCTGATATCCCTAAGTGTCATAATGCGTTGCATCTTTTTATTGCTATCAGTAAATATCAGCTCCAGCATTTTATCCCGATAGGGAAAATTTATTTTTTGCCTGCGATTTGACAGCGCTCCTTCAGAAATCAGTTTCAAAAAGCCCTGTGTATATTCAGAGGGAAGCATTTCATTTACTAAAGTGGCGTAATGCTTACTGAAAACATTTTCAGGCTTCAGTCCGCAAATCTGGCAAAATGCTGCATTCACATTTTGAATGATTCCACTTTGATTTATGATTATAATCCCATCTGGAGCATTTTCATTGAGAGCCTGATGCAGCTCTGACAGCTCCATCGGGTTTGGTGAGGACAGCTCTTTCATATAAAGCCACTGAATCAGTATCTCCGGAGAAACAGGCATCTTTAGCCAGTCATCAGCATAGAGAAAAAAGTTTACCGGAATGGTATCAGGATCAAATGAACGCGGAAAGAGGTAGAGTATGCTCAGCCGTCTGCCTGGTGATAACTGCTCCTGGGGCTGCGCAGGAAGATCATGCCAAGTCCGTCCTTTTGGAAAATGAAAAAGCAGCCTATCATCAGTCTGAAATTCCATTTGCGAGATATCATCAAGCGATAAAAATACAATTCCAGGCACCTGTTCTGTCAGGAACGCAAAAAATGGGCTTCGCTCTCGGTGATTGCTAATGTAAAAAAGCGTCATTTCCTCCCCTGTTTACTAGCTTTTCCAAAATAAATATAGAAAGAATGCCAATAAAAACCAAACAAGAGCTTCTAAGGCTAAATTTTTGTCGAGACACAGGGGACAGATAAGGGGTAGATAACTTGCTTAAAGGGCTTAAATATTAGCAGCCCTAATCGCATCACTTTCCTCAAATCCCTAAAACACTATTGCCCAAGGGCTTTAAGTAGTCCTATGGGGAGGCTCCTGTTTTATCCGACTGCTGCAAATCAAAATAGATAATTTTGGCCATCATATCAAAACCAAACCCGAACTCAGTTAGCTACCCTGATAACGATACATTGAGCAGTCACTGAGTTTGCCACAGTGTTGATTTTCTAATTTCGCCCTGTGGCGGATCAAGACAAATAGAGAAGAAAATCAAATAGGAGCTAAAGGTAAATTTAGGGGACTAAACTGAGAATCCACGAATCTAATTTTTTAATGCGTTGTAAATAAAGCATTGGGATTAGCCTTCTAAATTATTTAGGACAGAGCTGCTCTCAATACTATGTTCTATTAAGCGCTGCGGTCTTGCCAAGTCCTTCAGCAGCTACGCACTAATTCAGCGCACTGCTAACCCATCACTTTTTCTAAAAGAAGACCTATCAGGCTGTCGGCTGATACTCTTATTTGCTCAAGCGAATCCCTGTCGCGAAGCGTGACGGTCTGGTCTTCCAGACTTTGATGATCAACTGTAATACAAAATGGGGTACCGGCTTCATCCTGGCGGCGATACCGCTTGCCAATGCTTCCGGCTGTATCATAAAATGCAGGCATAGTTTTCTTAAGCTTTTTGTAGATTGCGTCTGCCATCTCAGGCATTCCGTCCTTATTAAAAAGAGGAAATACAGCCACTTTGTACGGTGCAACTTTGGGTGAAAAGCGCATCACAACCCGGTTATTGGCCTCATCTTCCCAGTAGGCATCGGCCATTAAAACCAATACAGTACGGTCAACGCCAGCAGAGCTTTCAATAACGGCCGGGGTTAACTTTTCATTACCCCGCTCCTGGTCCACAAACTGCAGTTTTTTTCGGCTATGCTGCTGGTGCTGCTCCAGGTCATAGGCACCACGGTCGGCGATGCCTTCCAGCTCGCTAAATCCAAAGGGAAACTCATATTCCACATCATAGCAGGCCGTGGAATAGTGGGCCAGCTCATCAGGGCCGTGGGGTCTGAGGCGCAGCTTTTCAGCCCGAATACCCAGCGAGACAAACCAGTTCAGGCGCTCCTGTGCCCAATATTCAAGCCAGTGGGCATTCTCTTCGGGGCGAATAAAAAATTCCATCTCCATCTGCTCAAATTCGCGGCTGCGAAAAATAAAATTACCGGTGGTAATCTCATTACGAAAACTTTTTCCCATCTGTGCAATTCCAAAGGGAAGTTTTAGCCGAGTAGATGAAATAACATTGTCAAAATTCACAAAAATCCCCTGGGCAGTTTCAGGCCGCAGATAGATTTCCTGGGCATTCTCCTGGGTGCTTCCCAAAAAAGTTTTAAACATCAGATTGAATTGTTTAGGTTCACCCAGCTCATCGCCGCATTCAGGGCAGCGGACGGTATTTTCCGGCAGATGGTCCTGGCGGTAGCGTCGCTTACATTTTCTGCATTCCACCATTGGATCGTGGAAATTTTGCACGTGACCGCTGGCGACCCAGGTTTCCGGATGCATCAAGATGGCTGTATCCATTCCAACAATATTGTCGCGGCTGCTGATCATATCTTGCCACCAGATATTTTTCACATTGCGTTTCAGCTCTACACCCAGCGGGCCGTAATCCCAGACGGCATTGATTGCGCCGTAGATTTCACTGCTCTGAAAAAGAAATCCTCTCCGGCGGCTCAGGGCTACCAGTTTTTCCATCAATGGATAGCTCATCGGTTTGCTTTTCGCCATAGTCTCCTCGTGGCTACCGCTTTTTGCGGCTTGCTGTTTTCTTTGGTTTATTGTCCTGCTCTTCAATGAGAGCCTTTATTTTTGTCAGGGTCAGTTTCTCCGGATTTTCTTCTTTGGGAATACGATAATTATTCTTCCCTTTGCTGATATATGGGCCATATCTGCCTTTCAACACCTGAATATCAGGCTCTTCAGAGAAGGTCTGAATGATGCGGTTGAGATCCTTTTGCCTTTTCTCTTGAATCAGTTCAATAGCTCTTTCTGCATCAATCGTATGAGGATCATCGCCCTTTCCCAAAGAGTAAAATTTATTTTGATGCCGCAGATATGGGCCAAAGCGACCAATGGCAGCGGTAATTTCACTCTCCTCAAAACGGCCAACAGCTCTGGGCAGGCTGAATAAGAGAGACGCTTCCTCCAATGTAATCGTTTCAAGGCGCTGGTCTTTACGCAAGCTGGCATAGCGAGGCTTCTCATCATCTTCGCTTTCGCCAATTTGGACGACGGGGCCATAGCGGGCATTTCGGGCATAGACATTTTTTCCGCTCTCCGGGTCTTGCCCTAATAAGCGCTCACCGGTAAATTTGCCTGACTCTTTTTCGGTCTGCAGCACTTTTTGGTGAAAAGGTCCGTAAAATTCTTCGATCATTTTATTCCAGACAATTTTTCCGGCGGCAATCTCATCAAATTCCTTTTCCACACTGGCAGTAAATTTGTAATCTAAGATATCATCAAAATGGGCCAGGAGAAAGCGATTAACCAAACTCCCGATCGCCGTGGGAAAAAGTTTTCGCTTTTCTGCGCCGCTATTTTCCGTCTTATCGCTGCGCTTCACGATATCGCCAGTAAGCATAAATTGCTGAATTTTTCTGCTGATACCAGGACGATTTTCTTTCACCACGTAACCGCGCTTTTGAATAACAGAAATCGTCGGCGCGTAGGTGGATGGACGGCCAATACCAAGCTCCTCCAACTTGCGGACAAGAGAAGCTTCTGTATATCGCGGCGGCGCCTTGCTGTAGCGCTCCTCGGCAATAATTGTTTTTCTCTTTAAATTTGCGCCTGGTTTAATCACTGGCAGGAGGCCATCTGCTTGCTCTTCATCTTCATCATCCGAGGTCTCAATATACATTTTAAGAAAACCATCAAAGAGAATCACTTCACCTTTGGCTATGAATTTTTCCAGACGGGAGCTTATGCCGATAGTCAGAACCGTCTGCTCTAAGCGGGCATCGGCCATTTGGCTGGCTAAGGTGCGTTTGTAAATGAGCTCGTAGAGCTTCATTTGGGCGCTCTCGCCGCTGATGCGGTTTTTACTCAGATCAGTGGGGCGTATGGCCTCGTGGGCTTCCTGGGCGCCGGCGCTTTTTGTAGTATATTTTCGTGGATTGCTGTATTTGCTGCCAAACTGGCTATTGATGACTGCTTTGGCCTGGGTAATAGCCTGCTCACTGAGATTCAATGAGTCTGTCCGCATATATGTTATCAAGCCCGATTCATAGAGCTGCTGGGCCACGCGCATAGTCTGGGCCACTGAGAAACCCAATTTGCGGCTGGCCTCCTGCTGGAGTGTGCTGGTGGTAAAAGGCGGCGCTGGTGAGCGCTTAGACGGCTTTGTCTCGCTGCTCAAAAGTGTGAAATCAGCGGGAATGCAATCTTCTAAAAAGGCTTTTGCATCCTCTGCCTTATCAAAGCGATGGTCCAGCTCTGCTTTGATTTCAAAATTTTCAGATTCTGGAATAAATAGGCCATTTACCCTAAATTGGGCGCTAGACTTAAAATTCTCAATTTCCTCTTCCCGCTCGACAATAAGACGCACTGCCACAGACTGAACCCGCCCAGCGCTGAGGGAAGGCTTTACCTTTTTCCATAGCAGCGGCGAAAGCTCAAATCCCACAAGGCGGTCTAAAACCCGTCTGGCCTGCTGGGCATCAACCAGCTTTCGGTCCACTTTTCCAGGCTTTTCCAGGGCTTTTACAATAGCGCCTTTGGTAATCTCGTGAAACACAATGCGATGGGTTTTGGCCTCATCCAGCTTCAGCGCTTCAATCAAGTGCCAGGCTATCGCCTCTCCCTCTCGATCATGGTCGGCCGCAAGATATATCTCTTCTGCCGATTGGGACTCTTTCTTCAGTGCTTTCACAATGCTCTGCTTCTCATTTGAAACAGTATATTTCGGACGAAAACCATTTTTAATATCCACACCCATCTCGCCATCGGGAAGGTCCCGAATATGACCCATCGACGCTAGTACAGTAAATTCAGCGTCAAGGTAGCGGCTGATGGTTCTTGCTTTGGCGGGGGATTCTACGATTATCAGTTTTTTTGTCACATCTCTCCTCAAATTTCGGGGCAAATATACGAAAGCTCTTGTGTGAAGTGAACTTTTAAGTAAAAAACTTCGCGATTTATTCAAACGAATCACAAAGAATTGTATAAAACCCCGACTCTTTGTAACTTTGGAAACGAGATGAGAGAACCCATGGAAAAATATGCTGACAAACAGAAGATAAAAAGGGAAGTTCTCTTGTCTGCATTTATATGGGAGAAAAATGAATGCAAACAAAGTCTCAAGGAGAGAAATGGACATATCAGATTATCTTGACCCTGAAAATATTATTCTAAATTTAAAAGAAAGATCAAAAGAACAGATTATTCGGGCCTTGATTGAGAAAATGAAAGAAACAGACCTGCAGATTGATGGCGAACAAGCCTTTTCTGATTTGTGGGAACGAGAGATGGATTATTCAACAGGTCTGGAAGATGGTATCGCCTTTCCCCATGCCCGTACGCAAGCAGTGACACGGCACAAACTCGCCCTGGGAATCTGCAGGAATGGTTGTGATTTTGAAAGCAGAGACGGCAAACCCACCTATTTTATACCTTTGCTTTTGACACCCCGCAATTCCGGTAAGCCTCATATCATCATCCTCGCTGAAATCATAAAAAAACTGGAAGACCTTAGAATTCGTGAGAAGATACTTCACGCCCAGAGCGCCAAAGAAGTCTATGAGCTGCTGCAGTAATATCATCTCCCATCATGCTCATCAAACAGCAGATATTTAGACCAGACAAAAACTAATGGCCACCCATTCTATAGAAACACTTTTTTCTCAGAGCAATCTGCCGCCTCTGGCAGTGCGGATGCGGCCTGTCACAATTAATGAAGTTTCAGGACAAAACCATCTCACTGCCGGCGATCAACTCTTTCCCAAACTGCTAAAAACTAATAAACTGTTTTCTCTTATTTTTTGGGGTCCGCCTGGAACAGGCAAGACCACACTGGCAAAAATCGCAGCAAAAGCTGCTGACGCCAGGCTTTATGAGCTGAGCGCTGTGACCGCCACTGTAAAAGATATTCGGGAAATTATCACCAAAGCTTCATCCAGTCTAAGCGCCGGGGAAAAAAGCATCCTCTTTCTCGATGAGATACATCGCTTTAATAAATCCCAGCAAGACGCTTTGCTCCATGCAGTGGAAGACGGCATTCTAACCCTCTATGGGGCCACTACTGAAAACCCATCATTCCAGGTCATCGCCCCGCTTTTAAGCCGTTGCCGCATCGTCAGACTGCAGCCTCTAAGCAGCCAGGAACTTCAAAAACTGATTAAGCGAGCCCTGGAAAAGGACATTTTGCTCTCCCGCTATCAGATTGAAATCAGTGAAAATGAGCAGCGCTTCATGACAGTCAGCGCAGGCGGTGATGCGCGAAAACTCTATACCACGCTGGAAATCGCCTTTCATCTGGCCCTGGGCGAAAATCAACGGGGAAAAATAATAGACATTACTCGTCCCCTCATCGAAATGGCCCTCCAGGAAAAAGCGCTGCTCTATGACAAAAGCGGCGATTATCATTATGACGCCATCAGCGCCTTTATCAAAAGTATTCGGGGCAGTGACCCAGATGCAGCAATCTACTGGCTCTCTGTTATGATTGAAGGCGGTGAAGACCCCCTTTTCATTGCTCGCCGTCTTATCATTTTAGCTTCCGAAGACATTGGTAATGCTGAGCCACAAGCACTGGTTTTAGCAGTCAGCGCCTTTCAAGCCTGCCAAATGATCGGAATGCCGGAAGCAGCCATCACCCTGGCACAAATCACTAGTTTTCTCGCGGCTTCTCCTAAAAGCAACGCTGCCTATATGGCCCTGCATTATGCCAGACAAACGGTGCAGGAGAGCGGATTTCAGCCCGTACCCCTCCATTTAAGAAATGCACCCACCGGTATGATGAAATCAATGAATTACGGCATGGGCTACAAATATCCTCACGATTTTGGCGGCTTCACTCTGCAGGAATACCTGCCGGCAACAATCACCGGCGCCCGTTTTTATCACCCCACAGAAAACGGCTATGAAAAATATATCCGCCAAAGACTGACAGAGCTATGGCGCCAGCGGGAAAAATAAATTTGACGCGGTCAGGACATTGAACAGAGCGTTCCGGCTTTTTGCAGCTCTGCTTTTTATATTTTTGGGGAATAAATCTCCGGCGGCGGAGCCACTAAAACTCATTCGAGCCAATACCCTGAATCAGCAGACCAGCGGCAGCCAGCGGTGGCTCTACCTTGAAGGGGATGTCCGCTTTGCTAAAGGCAGCATCAGAATCAACTGTGAAAAAGCATATCACTATGAGAAAGAGAACAAACTGCTGCTGCGAGAAAATGTCACCATCACCGATAAAGAAACTCAAATACTTACCCAAGAAGTTGATTATTTTACAGATACCGATTTTCTCAAAGCGCCTGGGCGGACAAAGATTCGCTATCAAAACCGCACACTTGCAGCCGATCGGATTTTGGCTGAACTGGAATCAAAAAAATATATTGCTGTCGGAAATGTGGTGATGATAGATTCTGTCAATCAGCTCGCCGCCGATTCTGTCATTTATGATGATAACCGGGAAACAGCCTGGCTCTTTGGAAACGCTAGCGTCATTGACACCAGCGCCCATAGCGGTTTTCTCGGCGATGAAATTTTTCTCCATCTGGAAAGTAAATTTCTCAGCGACACCCGCAATGCCCGATTCATACAGTACGACAGCCTGGGGGCAGTCTTGCTCACTGTCTGGGGCGACACCCTAAAGGCCTATTCCGACAGTGGACTTTTTATCGCCAGGCGGAATGTCTCCATCGAAAAAGACAAGCTGCACGCAGTCAGCGACTCACTCCACTATTTCACAGATAAAGATTTTGCCGCCCTTTACGGAAATCCCCGCATCGAAATGGAAGCTCACCAGCTCAGTGGAAATCAGATTAATCTTCATCTCAAAGATGGTCGCGCCCAACGTATGGAAGCTCTGGATAATGCCCTAATGACCAGCATTCAAAAAGGCTACACTCAAAATGACACTGTAAGGCTGCCTTTAGAAAAAACAAGCCGGCTGGCAGGGAAAAAACTGGATATCTATTTTACATCACAAAACAAGCTGCAGTTTCTGGATATGCAGGGTATGGCAAGCTCAGACTATTTCGTCTTTGAAGATTCTCTTTACCAAGGGCAAAATATTGTATCAGGAGATACGGTGCAAATGACTTTTCAAAATGATTCCCTGATCACTATTCGGGTCAGTGGTGGCGCAGAGGGTAAATTTATTCCCGAAAATAATACCGTTGAAATGGATACAACTCTTCTCTATTATGGCCAGGAAATACACTATCATATAC
>DSDE01000388.1 GCA_011049095.1 Fidelibacterota bacterium | reverse complement strand
GAAAAACAATCTGTGGATAGGCGTTGATAAAATTGATTATCTCTCTGAGATTATCCCATTATTTATGAAAATCGCGTTATCCTTTGAATTTATCCACACTTTTCCACATTTTAAAAAAAATCTATTCGTTTGTTTTTACCAGACTTTAAACACTTTTCCACATATTAACAGTGTATATTATTCTTATTCTTCTTATAAAGATTAATTATATTAAAAGAGTAATGAAAAAAATTAAAAAAATAATGGAGATTTAAAATGAAATTTTCAGTTCAAAAAGAAACTTTATATCTTAGTTTGCAAAAAGTTTCAAAAGTTATTCCTTCTCGTAGTACCCTTCCCATTCTCGGTTGTGTACTATTTCATGTTGACCAGGATAAAATTCATTTACGCACCACTGATCTTGAGCTGGCAATGAGCACAAGCTGTGATGCAATCATTGAAGAGAGCGGTTCTGTAGCAATACCCGGCCGACTTCTGATGGAGATAACAGCCGAGCTTCCCGATACTGCATTGAATTTTTCATTGGACTCTGATTTGATTACAATAACAACACTTTTTGGTGGGGAATATAAAATAGCCACTCGTCCCGCATCAGAATTTCCCAGCTCACCTGTATTGGAAGATCTTAAAGAATTTGATTTTAGCAGTGAAGATTTGCTTCGAATAATCGATAAAACAATTTATTGCACCAGCGCCGATGAAAATAAAGTAGCACTAACTGGGGTTCTTTTTCAATTTAAAGAAAATGAATTTCGAGCGGTGGCCACCGATGGTCATCGAATGGTGCGATTAATGAAAAATGATTTTATCAATACAGATTATGAACGGGAATTGATTATTCCCACAAAGTTCCTTTCACTTGCCACATCGGGAATTAAAGGAATTTCCACCGTGGGTTTAGGCTTGGCAAAAAACCACGTTCGCCTCACTTTTGATGGAACAATACTTTACAGCCGAATCATTGGCGAGCGTTTTCCAGATTATGAAAGTGTATTGCCTATGAATAACCGCTATCATCTGACGACAGATTTAGATAATCTCATCGCGATGGTCAAGCGTGTCTCTATTTTTTCCAGCAGAAATACAACACAGGTTACACTAAAGCTCACAGAAAACCATGTGCTAATTTCTACAAATAATTCAGAGACAAATTCATCAGCAAAAGAGGAGATGGATATTCTTTTTCCTGAGGGCGAACTTACAATCTCTTTCAATGGTGATTTCTTAAAAGAAATTTTACGCCATATTGACGGAGACCAGGTCACAATCGGAATGAATGGCACCCTCTCCGCTGCCCTTTTTTACCCTGAAAAACAACAAGAAGGCGAAGACCTATTAATGCTGCTGATGCCTATTCGGACCGTCAGTTGAAAGATGTCTCTGATTTCCTCGATTTCTGTCAGACAGTTTAGAAATTTTAGTAAGTATGAAGCGCGATTTGATCCAGGTCTTAATCTGATTATCGGCGCCAATGGCACGGGTAAATCATCTCTTTTAGAAGCCATTAGTTTAAATGCCCTTAGCAAATCTTTCAGGGTTCACCGTGATCAAGTCTGCATAAAAGAAGGTGAAAGCTATTTTCAGACTGAAACGATATGGAAAAAGGGTGAAACTGAGCACAAGGTGCAGGTAAATTATCTGAAAGATAAAGGGAAAAATATCATCTTTGACGATGCACCCCTGGAGAAATTCAGTGATCTTATCGGCTATTTCCCCTTGGTGATCCAGTCGCCGGAAAACAGTGCTTTGACCGATGGCGGCAGCAAAGAGAAAAGAAATTTTTTTGACCGCCTCTTTGTACAAAGCAGCCGTACCTATCTCTACCACTATCAGCAATATCATCAGCTCCTTAGACAACGGAATGCCTTATTAAAAGAGCTGAAACTAAAGAAAAAACTTCAGTATGATCCCCGTCTGGAGTTTATTGATGAAAAGATGATTGTTCCAGCCTGGCAGATCAGCAGCTTTCGAAAAGAGAAGATTCAACAATTTTCGTTGAGATTTTGCCAAGCTTTTAATGAATCATTTTCCAGATACGAGGCTGAGATACGATTTCAGCCCTCGTTGAATTCCATCGGTTTTGGCGATTATGAATCAGAATTTCGCCAGCGCTGCCAAAAAAATCTGGAATCTGACATTCTACTCTCCAGAAGCCTGTCTGGACCGCAATCAGACCGTTTTAGTTTTCTTCTGAACAGACAGCCTCTTGAAAGCACCGCCTCTCAGGGCGAAAGGAAATTATGGATTACCCTGATGAAGCTTAGTGAAGGCGAAATGATAGCCGCCGAAACCGAAGAAAAACCGCTATTCTTATTGGATGACCTATTTGCAGAACTCGATTTGGAGAATAGTTTTACCATTGTACAGCGCATCCTTAATCAACAGCAGGTAATTATCACCAGCACAGATCTGGCAGATATTTCTAAACATAAAATAGATGCAATAGAGCCCAATCTAAAGGTTTTAAATCTCCCCTAAAAATTGTAAATTACAGAGATGCAAAAACTTGGAACCGGCGCGATTGGCTATGTAAAAAAATTACTGGGAGACCATGCCTTTCAAGAATATGAGGCAATGAAAAAATGGCCGAATCTTGTTGGTGAAAATATTGCCGTCCACACAAAAGCCATTCGCATTAGCTACGGAAAAATGACCGTGCAGGTAGATGACCCGGTCTGGAGAAATGAACTGCTTTTGATGAAGCCGATAATTTTGCAAAAATACAGAATGCTGTATAATGATAAAATTGTCAGCGAGATTATTTTTTTATAAAAAGGAGACGATATCGGATGACCAGTGCAGCACAGGATTATGGAAGCGATAAAATTACCGTTCTAAAAGGACTGGAGGCAGTTCGAAAACGGCCGGCTATGTACATAGGCGACACAGGAAAGCGCGGCTTACACCACCTCGTTTATGAGGTTGTTGACAATAGTATTGATGAAGCTCTGGCGGGACACTGCCAACAAATAGATGTTGTTATTCATCCCGATAACAGTGTCAGCGTGAAAGATGACGGTAGAGGTATGCCGGTAGATATTCACCCTGTTGAAAAAAAACCTGGCGTGGAAGTCATAATGACTATTCTCCATGCCGGTGGAAAATTTGATAAGGGCAGCTATAAAGTCTCTGGCGGACTTCACGGCGTGGGTGTTTCAGTTGTCAATGCCCTCTCAGAATGGTGTGAAGTAACAATTAGCCGTGACCAGAAACTTTATCGCCAGACTTATGCGACAGGTATTCCCTCCAGCGGTCTGGATATCATAGGCAATTCAAAACATAGTGGCACACAGGTTCGCTTTATGCCAGATTTTTCTATTTTTAAAGATATACAATTTGAATATGATATTCTGCAAAAACGTCTGCGGGAATTGGCATATCTTAATGCCGGCATCATCATTACTTTGAAAGATGAACGTATTGCGGAAGAAGACACTTTCCACTACAAAGGCGGTATTGTCGAATATGTCAATTATCTTTCTGAGGGTAAAAGCCCCCTGCACCCGAGACCAATTTTTATCAAGGGCGAAAAAGATAATATTGAGGTTGAATTTGCCTTTATCTACAACGATTCCTACACAGAGCAGGTAAGTTCTTATGTTAACTGTATCCACACTATTGAAGGTGGAACTCATCTTACCGGAGCCAGAACCGCCCTCACCCGATCATTAAATAACTATGCCATCCGAAATAACCTCTTTAAAAAAACAAATTTTACGCTAAGCGGAGATGATACCAGAGAAGGTTTGACGGCAATTATTTCCGTAAGAGTTCCAGACCCTCAGTTTGAAGGTCAGACCAAAACCAAGCTTGGAAATGGCGATGTGAAGGGAATAGTAGATAGTCTGATTTCCGAAGGACTCAACGAATATCTGGAGCAAAATCCCGGCGTTGGTAAAAAAATTATTGATAAAAGCCTTTTGGCCGCTAAAGCACGGGAAGCTGCCCGCGCCGCCAGAGAGCTGACCCGCCGAAAAAGCGCTCTGGAAGTCGGTAGCCTGCCGGGAAAGCTGGCCGATTGCAGTATAAAGGACCCATCACTCTGCGAACTCTACATTGTAGAGGGCGATAGCGCCGGCGGATCGGCCAAACAGGGTCGTGACAGACGTTTTCAGGCGATTTTACCTCTACGGGGAAAGATTATTAATGTGGAAAAGGCACGCATTGATAAGGTTTTAGCTAATAATGAAATTAAAACTCTCATTACAGCAATCGGCGGCGGTTTTGGAGATGATGATTTTGACATTACAAAGCTGCGTTATCACAAAATTATCCTGATGACCGATGCCGATGTAGATGGCAGCCATATTCGCACCCTTCTTCTCACCTTTTTCTTTCGGCAGATGCGGCAGCTAGTAGAAGAAAAATATGTATATATCGCTCAGCCACCTCTCTATCGCATCAAGCAAGGGAAAGATTTTTTTTATGCCTATGATGAAACTGAGCGGGAAAATATTACGAAGCGTCTAATGGCAAGCGGAAAAAAGGTAGATCTCAGCCGCTACAAAGGTCTGGGAGAGATGAATCCCGAGCAGCTCTGGTCAACCACAATGGACCCTGAAATGCGGACCATCAAGCAGGTGACAGTGGAAGATGCCACCGCTGCTGACCACCTCTTTTCTGTTTTGATGGGAGAAAATATTGAGCCCCGCCGAAATTTTATCAAAAAAAATGCAAAATATGTTCGCAATCTTGATATTTAAACCGGAGAATAGCATTGTCTAAAGAAAGAATTGTCTCTATTGATCTCGAGCAGGAGCTGAAAAATTCCTATCTCGACTACTCAATGTCAGTAATCGTATCCCGGGCTTTGCCAGATGTGCGCGATGGTCTTAAGCCGGTTCATCGCCGGATTCTATTTGGAATGTATGATTTGGGAATGACTCACGCCAAAGCCTACAAAAAATCGGCGCGTATTGTGGGTGAAGTCCTGGGTAAATATCATCCACACGGTGATTCAGCAGTCTATGATGCAATGGTGCGAATGGCCCAGCCCTTCAGTCTGCGCTATTTGATGGTAGATGGGCAGGGAAATTTTGGCAGCTTAGATGGAGATGGTGCCGCGGCTATGCGATACACCGAAGCCAAAATGACCCGTTATTCTGAAGAAATGCTGCGGGACATTGAAAAAGAAACAGTTCTCTTCCGTCCAAATTTTGATGATTCACTGGAAGAGCCGTCAGTCTTGCCAGCCGCCGTTCCCAATCTGCTGGTTAACGGTGCTTCCGGTATTGCTGTTGGAATGGCCACCAATATTCCGCCTCACAATCTACGGGAAATTGTAAACGCCCTTATTTCCCTCATTGATAATCCGGAAATGGATGATGCCGAGCTGCTGCCTATGGTAAGCGGACCCGATTTTCCCACCGGCGGTATTATTTATGGGCGCGCTGGCATTCGTGATGCCTATCTCACCGGGCGGGGACGCATTATCGTCCGCGCCAGAGCCAATGTGGAGCAAATACGCAATGGCCGCGAGCAGATTATCATTACAGAAATTCCCTACCAAACAAATAAAGCCAATATCATCGAGAGAATAGCCGAGCTGGTGCGCAACAAAGTGCTGGAAGGCATCAGCGACCTGCGCGATGAATCTGACAAAGATGGTGTTCGCATTGTTATTGAGCTGCGTAAAGACGCTATTCCACAGGTCGTGCTCAATAATCTTTTTAAACACACGCAGCTTCAGTCCACTTTTGGCGTAATCCTGCTGTCGCTGGTGGAAGGCATTCCCAGAGTGTTAACCCTGCGGCAGATGCTTCAATACTTCATAGATTTTCGTCATGAAGTCGTAGTCAAACGCACCACTTATGATCTGAGAAGGGCAGAAGAAGCAGCCCACATTCTCGAAGGCTTAAAAATAGCGCTGGACCACATTGACGAAGTTATTGCCATCATCCGCTCATCGGCAAGCGGTGAAGATGCAAAAAGAAATCTTATCAAAAGATTTGAGTTTACAGAGATTCAGGCCAAAGCTATTCTCGATATGCGCCTGCAGAAACTGACTGGTCTTGAGCGGGAAAAAATCATACAGGAATATCTTGAAAAGCTGAAACTCATCGAAATGCTGCGCTTCATTCTCGAAAACCGCTTGAAAAGAATGGAAATCATTAAAGAAGAGCTGCGGGAAATCAAAAATAAATATGGCGATGAACGTCGCACAGAAATTGTTGCCGACAGCAGCGATTTGAGCATCAAAGATATGATTGCCGAAGAAGATATGGTGATTACCGTTACTCACAATGGTTTTATCAAACGCTTTCCTGTGAGTGCTTATCGCTCGCAACACCGTGGCGGCACAGGCGCCAGAGGAGCAGCTACAAAAGATGACGATTTTGTCGAAAATCTCTTTATTGCCTCAACCCACGATTTTCTACTCTTTTTCACAAATTTTGGTCGCTGCTACTGGCTGAATGTTCACGAATTGCCACAGGCGGGGCGCGCCAGCCGCGGCCGGGCCATTGTCAATTTATTGGCTTGCGAAAAGAATGAGTATGTCCGTGCCTTTCTTAACGTCAGGGAATTTACTGAAGATAGCTATATCGTAATGGCCACCCGCAAAGGCATCGTAAAAAAGACAGCGCTGATGGATTACAGTCGTCCCCGCAAAAGCGGCATCATTGCGATAAATTTGCGTGAAGATGATGATTTAATAGGTGTTGAGCTTACCAATGGCAGTCAGGACATTATTTTAGGCACCTTCGCTGGAAAAGCCATCCGCTTCAGCGAGCGCAATGTCCGCGATATGGGTCGCAGCGCGACAGGTGTCAAGGGAATTACATTAGACGGAGAACAAGACGCAGTCATTGATATGGTTGTGGTAAAACGAGAAAATGCCCATCTCCTGGCCGTTTCGGAAACTGGGCTTGGCAAACGCTCAGAAATCAGCGACTACCGGGTTACAAACCGCGGCGGGAAAGGTATCATAACGCTGAAACTCACGGAGCGCACCGGCAAAATGATTGCTCTGAAGGAAGTCGTGGATACCGATGATCTGATGCTCATCACCAGCAGCGGCATCATGATTCGTATGCCAGTGAAAAATATAAGGCCCACATCCCGCAATACCCAGGGCGTGAAGCTCATTTCATTGCGAGGCCTTGATTCCATTAGCTCTGTTGCCTATGTGGCGGAAAACGGAACTGAAGAAAGCTTTGAAGACGAGGAAACAGAAGCTTGAGTTTCTCAATTGCACATTTAAATGAAATACAGCAGGCCATTTCAGCGCTTGCTCCCCAGAGAAATGTGCGAATTATTGCCGTCACCAAAACAGTTGGAGTGGAAGCTATCAGAGAAGCAAGGGCGGCAGGAATCAAAGATATTGGAGAAAACCGTCTCCAGGAAGCGCTAAATAAATTTTCGGATGATTCTCTGACAAGCCTTGAAAGGCATTTTATCGGTCCCATACAAAGCAATAAACTGAAGAAAATGGCCACAGCCTTCCATTGGTTTCACGCCCTCGATTCAGAAAAAAATGCCGTCGCACTATCGAAGCTTGAGCATATCCCCAAAATACTGATTCAGGTTAACAGCTCGGGTGAGCCCCAAAAGCACGGCCTGTACCCAGATCAGCTTGCCGATTTTCTTGAGAAAATACAAAAATATCCAGACCTGCAAATAAAGGGTCTGATGACTATCGGTCCAAATACCGACGACGAAAAAGCTATTCAGAAATCTTTTCGGATTCTGCGGGAATTGCAGGAATATTGCCGCCGCTTTGAAAGTGAATCCATTCAGCTTCAGGAACTTTCAATGGGAATGAGTCATGATTATCCTTTGGCTTTAAAGGAAGGCGCAACAATGCTTCGAATCGGAACCTATCTATTTGGAGAAAGAAATGGCTGAACAGGAAAAATTATTATGGATACATTTTGGCGAAAATGAGAAATTGGAAAAGCGCCCTCAAGGGATTGAATTTAGATGCCTGGACCAATACCTGGCGCCGGCAGAATGGAATAAAATTACATTTGGCGTGAATGAGGTTTTACTGACATTTCGCAGCGGAGAGACCAAGGATATTTACATTGTAAAAGACCACGTCAATCTCAGTGGATTCAATCCATTGATTGGTAGCAACAGTGATGAACTGGGTCCTCGCTTTCCCGACATGTCTGAGGCATATACAGACCAGCTTGGCGGTCGCAGCATTCAATTACCGCAGGCAATTATATATGCCGGGATTCCGGAGAAACCATTCAGCAAAGTGATTTTTGAAGCGCCACAAATTGTTTTTCAGGCAATTATCAGTATGCACCAGGGTAAAAAGACCATAGCGCTGATTTTACCGGCAGAATTGCCATTAATAGAATTTTGGAATAAACTATCAGGAGGAGACAATGCATAAAAGTTCGATGAACAAAGTAATATTAATTGGGCGGCTAGGTCAAGACCCGGAAAGCCGCAGTTTGCCTTCCGGAGATGCGGTGGCAAATTTTTCTCTGGCCACCAACGAAATCTATAATGACAAAACGGGACAGCAAAAAGACATCACGGAATGGCATCGTTGCGTAGCTTTTGGAAAAACGGCGGATTATATCAATAATTACATCCGCAAAGGGCGGCAGGTTTATGTGGAAGGCCGGTTAAAAACCAGAAAATGGACGGATCGCGATAATCAGACTCGATATACTACAGAAGTAAATGTTGATATCGTTATGCTTTTGGACCGTCGTGAAGATGGCCAATCGGGAGGTTCTGATTATCAAAGCAGAACACAAGACAAAACCCGACCCGGATACTCAAGCTCGGTAGATGATTTAAATAGTGGATCAAAATCCGGTAAAGACTACAATTCTGCTTCGGCAATGGACCCAAAACCTAATGATGATATCCCTTTCTGAGAAGATATGACCTCGATTCAAGTGCGTGTTATTGATTGTTGGGTTTTTCACCGTCTGGAAAAGGAGCTTCGTTTTCTAATAATGAAACGAAACGATGGCTTGCAGTACGAAGGCCTATTTCATTGTGTTCATGGAAAGATAGAAGCCGATGAAGCAGCCTGGCAAACAGCCTTACGTGAGCTTCGGGAAGAAACAGGCCTTTCAGCAAAAGCTATGTGGGTCGCAGACTACAGCAGCCAATTTTACGAAGCATCAAGCGATACGTTTAATTTAGTGCCCGTATTTGCCTGTGAGGTTGAGAGCATAGATATTAAGTTGAGTCGTGAACATTCTCAATTTGAATGGTTGACGGTGTCTGAGGCCAAGCGCAGATTAGCATGGCAAAATCATATTCAGGCCATTGAGCAGATCAGTAGAATGTTTACACAGGATTTTCCGCAAAAAAAGTGGTTAGAGGTTTCTTTTGAGTAAATATGATCCAATCTTTTATTCGGAAAACGCCGGCGAAGATGAGAGTGTACTTTGCCCGGTATGCGGTCGGCAGCTTATTAACAACCCTGCAGATCAGCTATGGGAGCTTGATTTTATAGATGCTGACCTGAGAGTTCATACTGTTCAAGATGATATTCTTGATGACTGGCTTATTATGTGCCCAGCTTGTTTTTATATTGACCATGATTTTCGTCATGTACCGGAAAAGAGGGCTGAGCTGGCCGCATTTGTACAGTCAGAAAAATATCTCTCTCTTTTTCCAGATAATAATCCAAGCACCCGGGAGCTTTTTTCCGTTTATCTCATTTTACAGACGATGCTCCAGGCACCACCTATATTGATTGCCGATATTCACCAGCGCTTGTGCTGGATTTTTGAGGATGATAATGATAAGCCAAGGGCCAGCTTTCATCGGGGAAAAGCGATTGAATTTTATGAGAAAGCGGCTCAAAGGTCTGGCAATGATCCGGCTGTGACGCAATTAATCTGGTATTTGTTGGCAAATTTATATCGTCGTTCTGGGGCATTTAAAAAAGCAAAGCAAATTTTACTTAATCTAAACACGGAAAAAGAAAGGTATCATAAACTTTATCTTTTTCAAAAACAGCTAATTGATGCAAAAGACTGCAGCGCGCCGCCTTTGCCGGGAAAGGAATTGTTTTATGATAATGACGCCTGAATTTGAGGCTCTGCTCAATGATCAGGAGGCCGGAGCCAGTTCATTACTATATCGCTATATATCCGTTCTCACTAGCTATTTTACAGATAAAACATTGTTGACCGGGGCGGCAATTTCTGAGCTGGATTATTTTTACAGACTGGTTTCTGAGGCCCATCCCCTGATGGCCATTTTTCCTAATCTGCATGACTATCTGCAAAAAGAAATTGCTCAGGGCAAGACCAATATCACAGAGCTATTGGGCGCCTTTCGCCATGAGCTAGATCAAAACATTGCCTCTAGTGTGGATAAAGCCAAAGCTCTTTTCCAGGCGTGCGACAAAATTTTTACATTTAGCCACAGCTCAGTCGTAAGAAAGGCGATTTTGGAGGCTTGGCATTCAGGCGTCCGTTTTTCTATCTCTACGACAGAAGCCAGGCCTGTTCGAGAGGGAGTCAATCTTGCGAAAGTTTTGGCACGAACGGGTATCAAGGTAACGCTATTTACCGATGCGGCTATGGAAATGGCAGTTAAAGAGAGTGATCTGGTTGTTGTTGGCACTGACTGGTATTCCCCAAAAGGATTTGTCAATAAAATCGGTACACGCTCAGCCATGAGAATTGCAAAAGATTACGGTAAACGCTTTGTGATATTGGCTGACAGTACGAAACAGGTGGACTATGAACCAGAAAACTGGGCAAATGACGAGCATGCCGGATCGCAGATTTTAGCTGAACAGGTTGATAATATCCGTGTCAAGAATCCCTATTTTGAGTGGATTCCATTTAGCGGCGTAACAGATTTGATTGTGGATGGAAAACATCTCAAAGCAGAAGACTTTATAAATATCTGAGCCTGGAATGGACGATGACGGCAAACAAAAAGAACAGCTCACAACCATTATCACTCTTTGTGCTCCTTTTCTGGCTCCTTTCTGGCTGGTTTATTGCGACCCTTTTTTCGCTTTATGCCGCTCAAAGCTTTCCAGAATCAGGCAAAAACCTTCGCTTTTTCTGGCTTTTGCTCAGTGAATTAATTTTTGCTGCGCCCCTGCTCTTTTATTTACACCGGCAAAAAAAGCTCACATTATCAAAAATGCTTCTCACCTTGCCGGATATGAAAGTCTGGAAGCCAATAAGCCTCCTTATAATTGGTCTGGTGCCGATTCTAGATGCCCTGGACCGTATAATTATCAGGTTTTTCCCGATGTCACCGGAATATATCCAGTATCTTGGCGAGTTAGCCCCAGACAGCGCCGCGTCTTGGATTGCCGCTATTCTCTCTCTTGGCTTCACGGCAGCCATTGTGGAAGAAATTATCTTTCGAGGAATATTACAGAGAGAAGTATTTATTCAGACGGGAAGCTGGCAGCGGGCGTTAATTTTTTCCGTTCTGACATTCACTATGATTCATGCTGTTCCTCAGCTTTTTTTCCAGATTGCCACTGTGGCTTTGATCCTGGGCTTTCTGGCGTTGGGATTAAATTCTATACTGCCGGGTATGGTCTTTCATCTTGTAAATAATATCTGGAGCCTCTTTCTTCTAAGCCGACCGGAAGGAAGCCTTTCATTTTATGAAAATGAGGGGCTGATTCGTGTCCCCGTTATTGTTTTGTGTGGAGTTTTTGTATATTTCGCTGTTTTGGGCCTTCAGAATTATATTTCAATACCCAAAGCGCCGCTTTCAGCAAATGACGAAAGGAAGGGAAATGATGATGCGCAATAATGAAGTAATTTTATTGGTGGATACGCTCCGCAAGCTTCACCGTCGGGGCGCCAAGGTGAATATTGTCAAGATTTTACAAAAGACACACCCCGCAGACCTTGCACATCTTTTCCGATCATTCACAAAAGAAGAGCGACACGATTTCTTCAAGTTGATGCCCGATAATCAACTTAGAGGAAATCTTATCAGCGAGCTGGATGACGCCATCATCATTTCTCTCTTTGATGAATTGGAGGATATGGAAATCGTCAAAATTCTCCTGGAAATGGATTATGACGATGAAAATGCAGTATTACGAATTTTACCGGAAGATCTACGTGACCGGCTTTTAGAGCTGATGAAGGATGATGAAAGCCGTGAGCTAGAAGCCCTGATGGAATACCCTGATGATTCGGCGGGAAGCCTTATGACGCCGGAGGTGTTTCACCTTCATGAAGAGTATACAGCCGAAGAGGCCATCGAGAAAATCCGCTCGGCTGTTGATTCTGAAATGGTTTTCTATATCTATGTGGTAGATGACCGGAATCATCTTTTGGGTGTGGTTTCTTTGCGACAGCTCATAATTGTAGCGCCGCGAACGCGTCTGCGCAATATCATCAGCGAAGAAGTCATAAGCGTCCATCCCGAAACAGACCAGGAGGAGGTGGCCCGCATTATCAGCCGCTACGATTTTCTCGCTATTCCGGTGGTTGATAAGGAAAATAAGCTCCTTGGAATCGTAACTGTCGATGATATTATTGATGTGATGCGGGAAGAGGCTACTGAAGACCTGCTGCAAATGGCAGGTGTGGGACGCGACAGAGAAATTATTCTCAAGTCCACTTGGGAGGCTTCTAAAATCCGATTTCCCTGGCTCTTTACGACTTGGGTTGGAGGCTTGATTGCGGCTATTGTCATCGGTTTTTTTCAGGAGATTATCAGTCAGTTTGTGTTGCTGGCTTCCTTTCTGCCGATTATTGCCGGTATGGGTGGCAATGTGGGTACACAAAGCTCGACAATTGTTACAAGGGGAATCGCCACGGGGCGAGTGAATCCAGAACGTTACTGGCATATTGTTTATAATGAATTCAAAATAGGACTCTTCTTGGGGTTCACCTATGGATTGCTTTTAGGAATTGTCTCTATTTTTTTATACCAGGCGACACTTTTTATTGGCTTGACGGTGGCGGCGGCCATCACTTTTGCAATGACGCTGGCGACTTTTATCGGCACCTATGGGCCAATACTATTGACCAGAATGAAAATTGATCCAGCCATTGCCACGGGTCCGGTAGTTACCACAGCCATAGATATTTTAGGAATAGCCATCTATCTGCTTATCGCTACATTTCTATCACAATGGATAGGATAAAAAATTGATACTTGAAATTGCACCATTAATACTTGCCGGCCTCTATTTACTGATGATGCTGGCGCTTTTTTTTGCCACATTATCTGGAAAGAAATCGCATAGCCCCACCAAGCAAGAAGGTGAAAAACCCCTAGTGACGGTCATTGTTTTGGTTTCTCGTCTTGAAGACCTATCTTCAGAAAATATTGTTGCTATTTTTAACCAAGAGTATCCTGCGGAAAAGATCGAGTACCTTATTCTTGACCAGACAGGCAATTTTCTTAATTTAAGAAGCAGCCATGAAAGCTTTTATCAGACTCATTATTTGCCCCTTTATATCAAATCATTCAATTGGGGCGTTATAACGGAAATAATTGAATTTAAAACGCATGGAGAAATAATCGTGTTTCTTCAAGGTCGCAGCAAGGTATCTAAAAATTGGATAGACGGGCTGGTAAATTCATTTCACCCGGACGGAAGCGCCATCATATTGCCTAAACTGGTTTCAGAGGAAAAAAGTGATAAATATTGGTTTCAGGCCGAGCAGTCACTTTTCATGACCGTATTAAGCATCGCTTTTGCGAAGTGGCGGGTTTTTTATTCGGTAAAGCTTAATAATATTGCCTTCTGGCGAAAAGATATTTTAGAGAAAGGGACACATTATCTTTCCTGGCTTATCAAATTGAGAAAAAAAACCCCCCTTGTTATCTACAGTGACGGAATAGAAACGGCAGCATCTTTTTGTCCGCTAGAGAAATGGAGAGATTTCTTGCGGGAATATACCAGCCAATTAAAGCTGACGAATTCGCTCTTAAGCCATTCTTTTGTTGGAACGCTTTTTATTATAATGCGTTTTTTAATGATTCTCACGCCGGCAGCTTATTTTCTACTGTTCCTATTAAAAGCGGTGCCTTTTTATCCGATGATCGTGCTCTTTTTTGCAAAATTTATCGGAGAGGGACTGATAATCAGCCGCGGCGCCCGGCTTTATCAACGGCAAGACTTGCTCCATCCGTTTTGGAGCTGGTTTTTTACTGCTCCCATCGTTTATGGCCTAGCATTTTTCAGAAGTCTTTTTCAGCGGAAAAGGATCAAGTCGTTTTAATCTCCTGGCGTAAAATTTTTCTCATGGGCTTTTTATTGCCCATCGCGCTCTTTTCTGAAGAATCTTATTTTCAGATATTTTTTCTAGGTTTGCCCGTTGTACAGGTTCAGATTATTGAGGAAATTGACCCAATGACCCAAGAGCTTCTCGTAGATTTTCATCCAAAGGTCAATGATTGGATTCCCCGCCGCTACTTTGTGGATAATCATTACAGGCTGAGAATTTCCCCAGATTTAAATGGCATTTTGAAATATGAAAAAAATATTCATCAATACAATATGAAACAGCAATATTTTCAGTGGCTTGATGGAGATATCATGCGTTATAGCACTGGTGAAAGCCGCATTATTCCCAAGCCTGCCCATCATATGCTTTCCCTGATTATCGCGCTGCAATATGCTGAATATCAGCCGGAAAAACCGACTCTAATGGAGCTGGAGGGCAAGCTTTATAGTGTATGGTGGGAAGATGTGGAAGATATTGAGCATCCGAATCAATATGCTTACGAAATCTTTCTGAAACCGATGGGTGGAAAAAGAGTCCTTGAAAAGACGGATTTTTTTACTTATAAGCTGGATGATTCCAAAGCCCGGCGCTTTATTGGCTACTCAAAAGAAGATGGGCGCATACGTAGTGCAAAGTTTTTATTTGGGACGCTTACTTTGACTGCCGCGCGTATTACTAAAGGGGATAGTCAATTTCGATAAGTATCGGACAATGATCAGATCCTGGAATTTTATCGAGAATCTCTGCATTTTTGATTCGGTTCTCTAGCTCCGGTGTGATAAAAAAGTAGTCAATGCGCCAACCCACATTCCGTTCGCGGGCGCGTGTGCGATAGCTCCACCACGTATAGCGCTCTGGTACATTGGGATGAAATGGCGGAAGCTGTCAATGTAGCCATAATTTAGCAGCTTATCCAGCCAGGCTCGCTCGACAGGCAGAAAGCCACTAATATCCTCATTTTCTTCGGGCCGCGCTAAATCGATGGGAAAATGTGCTGTATTGTAATCACCGCCTATGATGAGCGATCGCCCTTCCCGGCGCAATGATTCAAAATATTCTAAGGCGGCATCATAAAAATTCAGTTTAAAATCAAGCCGCTCATTACTTTGGGCGCCATTTGGGAAATAGATATTCAGCAGGGAAAGATTGCCATAGTCAGTTCGCAGCACCCGACCTTCAGTATCATTCCAGAATCTCGTCATTCCGGCGATATGAGCATCCGGCTTGATCTTGGAGAAGCTAGCCACACTGCTGTAGCCCTTGCGCTCAGCAGAATGAAATTTATAATAAGGGTAGAGCGCCTGCATATCTTCGGTAATCTGATCCGGCTGTAGTTTGGTTTCTTGAATGCAAAGAATATCTGCATCCATTTTTTCGACCCAATCGGGAAAATCTTTTTTCATGATTGCCCGTAGGCCATTGACATTCCAGGAGATGATTTTCATAAAAATCCTTTTAGAATAAACTAAGCGGTGATTTCACAGACTGGATAATGCTTTTATCTTCCGCCTGAAGCCAGACTAGCAGCCAAAGTTTTCCGGCGGGTATAGCGGAGAGACTGAGTTTTTGGGTAATCGTGCCGTGTAGGCCGTTCATTTCGATGGTGCTCGCCGGCACGCTGTGCATAGCCCGCATCACATCCGCAAAATGGGTCTGACCATTAGTGCCCGGCGCTGTTTCATAGCGTATTGTGTCTTCGGTAACAGCATAATAGAGATTGGCGCCGTTGGGTAAATTTTCGATGCACTCTATATGCAGCCGGCATTCAATCTCTAAACCGCGGAGCTTGGTCATTTCAATATGAAGTAAAACCTGGGGAATCTCCTGTGCTGATTCCAGAATAGCATTCCGCAAATCTTCTTCAAGCTGGGGAAAACTAGTCAACATGAGAAATTTACCATTTAGATAGACGGCTGGCGCGGCGGCTAGCTTATAAAACTCGGCTCGGGCGTCATTCGCTGCCTGGGCAAAGCGATACATCGGATCGGCATTACTGGGAAAGCTGGCATGGTAGCCGATACTGATGACCTCATCCTTTGTAAACTCACCCACAAGATTCTCAATAATAGCTTCAGCCTGGGGGCATGGCGGACAATTGGTATTTGAAAAATGTTCCACCAACAGCGTTTTTCGGGGCGAAAGTGTAAAACTACCGCTAAAACGCTCATTTTCCCGAATCTCAATAAACTGAGAATTGCTGCGGTGGCTTCCTTTCTGAATTTCCAAAAGGTAAGCGCCTATGGGAAAGCCATCATAGTGGAAGGGCGTCACACCAAGAACTAAGTCATCCAAAATGACCCTAGCGCCTGCAGGGTCACTCAGCACAGACAGATTGCCACCTGTTTTTTGGCTAAAACTAAAGCTTAGATCAGTGATGGAACCCGCGCCAATGGCAAGTTCGAGCCTACCCTGGTCACACAGACGATGCGGGTAGAGCAGCGTGATCTCATATTCACCTGCAGGCAGGGAGTCTATCTGAGCTGGTGTCTTTTCCGGATGAAGCCAGCCATTTACAAAAATGTCGGCCGCCAGACTCCCTTCTGCTGTAATTCGCAATGCGCCGTATTCTTCAGAATTATAGTCATTCAGGCCATCCTGCACGGTGCAAGCGCTCACCAAAGCAGTAAGTATTAGCAAAAAAGGCATAGATTGTTTTAATTTTTTTCTATTTTTCATTCTGAAATTTAGCAATGATGGAATCTTTTACAAATCATAAATCTATTTGCAGAAGCTTTAAACGTGCTTTTCTCAAAGCTTTTCTATAAACTAAGGCTATGGATAACTGTCAAAAGCGGCCCGTGCATTTTTGGATTTTTGGGCCTGAGCTTGGCTGCCTGACCCGAGAACTGCCGCTGATAGAGGCGCTTTTAGAGTGTGCTTATACTGTGCGCTGTTTTGTTCATGCTAAGCATGTAACTTTTCTCCAAAACTATTTAGGTGGAAGGGCTATAGTCCACGCTTATCCTTCTGGCATCGAGCTGAAATATACAGCATCCTTTGATTTGGATGTGCTGCGCTCAGTGAAAAGTGTGCTTGCCTTTGTCTTTTGGGGATTTTGGCAGCATTACAGGCTATTTCGTCGCGGTCGCTTTGAAAAGCCCTTGATTATCAGTGATTTTCTCCCTCATATACATCTTTTTGCTAAAATACACGGATTGCATTGCGTCGGCATCTATAATTATGCCCTGAAAAATCGTCACTTTGGCAATTCACCCTTTCACAAGCTAGTCTCTCAAAGCGCTACGGCGCTCTTTCGTCTCAGCTACAGATTGGTTGATGAAATGATTTTAGAGCAAATTATTCCACAATCCCAGCCAGGATTATTTACAGCCGTCACGCCAATGGCTCGAAAAATCAGCCGCAGCCAAGAATCCATTCGCAGTGAATTGCATGTTAATCCCCATGAGAAACTGATTTTTCTCAGTGTGGGCGGCAATTCCAACCCCAAAAGCTGGCTGGAGCGCTTTTCTCATGTGGCAGCGCTGTATTCCGGAAAATTTTTGTTGATACCCCGAAATATCTATGAGTTATCTACATGGAAGCGCACTTATCCACATTTCTTGCTGCCATCGGAAATCTCTGATGATGTACATAATTATATTGCGGCTTGCGATCTGGTCATCAGCAAGGCTGGTTTTGGCACTGTGCGAGAGACTTTGGCCGCGGGGCTTCCTTTTCTCCCGCTCCATCTGCCCCATCATCCGGAGATTGGTGAAACTGAGCGTGTTTTGCTTGAGAATAATTTAGCCGTGGCGACCATTTCGGAAGCGGATTCACCCGTAGAGATTCTAAATAAAATCAAAAAATCGCTTGAGAATCAAGAGCGACCGCTTATTTCATGCCAGGGCGTGGAAGAGACGCTGAAGATTCTGTCGTGCTGGCTGTGAGAAAAGCACAGATTTAAATGAGGAGAGATGTGAAGCATAAATTTGCAATAAAGTGCTGCCCAGGCATTCGTGCTTTGTTTATGATATTAGTTTTTGGTGGCATATTAGGGGCGCAGTCGCAGCGCTGGATTGAGCCGGAAGATCTGGTGTATGCCTGGATTGAGCGCTATGCTGGAGCGGTAGTGCCAGATCTGAACCTGTCGGCTAAGCCCCATACACAAAAAGAGCTTTACGAAGCATTGCAGATGATAGAGAAGCTAAGCAGCTTGTCAGAAAAAGAGCGCCGCATAAATCATTACTGGCGGCAGCAGCTAAATCCGGAAAAGCTTTCCGATTCCGGGATTAAGCCGCTTTTTAAGAATGTGCTCCATTTTCAGGAAGATGCTATCGAACCGGCTATCTGGAGCTGGTCTCGTGGCGGAGATACTTTGCGTATTGATCTGCACGAGATGCTGCGCCTGGAAAATAATGGTGAGGCGCTTCGTCCCATCTGGAAAGATGGCATCCACTTTTCCGCCAATGTGGGTGCAAGGGCCGCCATCTTTCTCGATGGTGTGCGCTATCTTTATCTGCAGAATGAGCAATTTCTTCAGCCGCCCAAGGAGTTCAAAGGGGGTCGCATCGGTGAAAATGATGAGGGGGTGCAGTACAATAGTTTTGAAGCGGCGCGAGGAGGCATTAGCTATATTGGTGATTTTGGACGTTTTTCTTTGGCGAAATATCCTATTCTCTGGGGCAACAGTGATCGCTCACTGATTCTCTCCGGCAATGCGCCGGCCTTCAGTTGGCTGGGCTGGAAGAAATCGTGGCAGAAAATATCTCTCAATTTTTTCCACGGCTCCCTGATGCCGCAGGATTGTCCCATCCCTTCCGATTCCCTGGGAAGGCAATGCGTAAAAAAATACATCGTGGGCCATCGCTGGGAACTGAAACCCCGGCCCAGCATAGAGCTGGCTTTTTATGAAGTCTATCTTTATGGTAACCGGACTATGGAGCTGGATTATTTCATTCCACCCATTTTGCTCTATCCCACAGAGCACGACCTGATGGACAGAGATAATGGCACCATGGCTTTTGAAGCCACCGTTCGCCGCTCTGCCTTTAAACTCTATGGCACGCTTTTTCTCGATGAGCTGCGGCTCTCAGAATTATTTGGCTTTTGGTGGGGCAATAAGCAGGGCATTCAGGCCGGTGTTTCCCTTTTTGGGAATCTGTCTTCTTTTCCAATAAATACTACAGTCGAGCTAACAGCGATTCGTCCCTGGACCTACACCCACAAATACGACTGGAACAGCTATATCCATCATGGCGCGGGACTCGGG